>CAZVRB010000027.1:31291-34494 GCA_964629365.1 uncultured Leptospiraceae bacterium | reverse complement strand
TTCACTGCTGTCAATTGTACAGATGCCATCGGGGATACCAGTGGCCACAATGCCCATGGGCAGTGCCGGGGGACCCAATGCTGCCCTTTTCGCCATAAATGTCCTGGGATCCAGTGACCCCGCAATAGCAGGCAGGATCGAAGCATACAGGAAAGAGATGGCTGAGAAAATCGGACTGAAGAATGAAGAATTGAAAAAACTGGGTGTACACGATTATATAAATACTATTGAGGACAGGCGATGAGTGTAATTGAACATGGCCCGGGAGCACTGCCCCCGGAGAAGGTGATGATCCTGGATTTCGGTTCGCAGTACACGCAGCTGATCGCAAGAAAAATAAGGGAATTGAACGTGTACGCCGAGATCGTGCCCTTTGATATTTCCATTGACGAGATCAGGAAAGAGAATCCCCGGGTGATTATTCTATCAGGGGGGCCGTCATCCATTTATGACGATGATTCTCCGAAGGTGGACAGCGAGCTGTTCAGCCTCGAAGTGCCCATGCTGGGTATATGCTACGGGCTCTACGTGGTGGTGGATGCCTTTGGGGGGAAGATCGAATATTCAAGCAAAAGGGAATACGGCCGTGCCACGGTGGACGTTGAGAAGGATTCAGAGCTCTTCAGTGGACTTGAAAACCGGCAGGTTGTATGGATGAGCCATGGGGACAAGGTGCTTGAGCCACCCGAAGGGTTCGTGATTACCGCCAGTTCCCTGAACGCCGAGGTGGCGGCAATTGAGAACAGTGAGAAAAAGATCTACGGGGTGCAGTTTCACCCGGAGGTGTATCATACCGAGCGCGGCATGGAAATACTGTCCAACCTGCTCTTTGATGTGTGCGGTCTTTCAAAAAGCTGGACGATGGAGTCATTCATACAGTCTACCATAGAAGCCATTCAGAAAGAGGTGGGGGACGGGACCGTGCTGCTTGGACTTTCAGGCGGGGTGGATTCATCAGTTACTGCGGTGCTCCTGCAGAGGGCCATCGGTGACCGGCTGTATTGCGTGTTCGTGAATAACGGGGTGCTGAGAAAGAATGAGCATGAGCAGGTGATAGAGCGTTTTGAAAAGCACCTCAAGCTGAACCTCATCTACGTGGACGCTGAAGAAAGGTTTCTGAATAAGCTTGAAGGGGTGGAAGATCCCGAACAGAAACGGCGTATCATCGGCAGGGAGTTTATTGAGGTATTCAAAGAAGAAGCAGGCAAGATTGGAAGATTTGATTTCCTGGCCCAGGGTACCCTCTATCCTGATGTAATCGAGTCGGTCTCAACAAAGGGCCCCTCGGACACAATCAAGAGTCATCATAACCGGGTGCCTGAAGTGCTTGAACTGATCAAGTCGGGGCAGGTTATCGAGCCACTCAAGGAATTATTCAAGGACGAAGTGCGCAGGGTGGGGGTTGAGCTTGGAATGTCTGAAGAGCTGATCTACCGCCAGCCCTTTCCAGGGCCCGGCCTGGCCATTCGGGTGATTGGCACCATCAGTAAAGAACGCCTTGACATTCTACGCGAAGCCGACGACATCTTCATCTCGGAGATCAAGAAAGCCGGCCTGTACCGGGACCTGTGGCAGTCATTCGCCGTTTTTCTTCCCGTACGTTCGGTGGGTGTCATGGGTGACAAGCGTACCTATGAAAACGTTATCGCCCTCCGTTCAGTTACTTCAACCGACGCCATGACCGCCGACTGGGCCTACCTCCCCGAAGACGTGATGCGGGTTATCTCTAACCGAATCATAAACGAGGTAAAGGGCATCAACAGGGTGGTATACGATATTTCATCCAAACCCCCCTCCACCATCGAATGGGAATAACTGATTAACTGTTAAGAATCAGGAGTTGCTGAATATTTTTTTTCGCAGGAATTCGGTGAATGAGTTTATTGTTTTGGCCTCGGGGTTGAAGTTGAGGGCTTTTTCGCATTCTTCTATGGCCCGGTGGTCGTCCCCCATGTCGTAGTAGGCGAGGGCGCGGCTGTAATATGTTTCAGCCTGGTAGGGGTTTATCTCCAGGGAATGCTGAAAGTTTTCAAGGGCCTGTGTGAGGTCGCCGGTCATGCGGTAGCAGATGCCGCGATAGGTGTATGCCCTGAAATTTCCGGGATCAAACTGCAGCGCGTCCGCGAAGTCTGTAATGGCATCATGATATTTCGACTGGGCCATGTATGCCATTCCCCTGTGACTCAGGATAACAGATTGTACATATTCCGGGTTGTCGTTTTCAAGCAGGCGTGTGTACAGGGCGATGGCATCATTATACCTTCCGTCATTATGGGCACTTATGGCCTTTAACAGCACATTATCTATGGAATCCTCTGGTATGGCATCATAGGCACCCGATGGGGGTGGGGTGGTTCCGGCGGGGATGTCCACGGTTTTCGGGGGCTTGTTCCCCGAAAAGACACTGATCTGTTCATACAGGGAATTGCGCCGTATGTTGGTCTGGCTCTGTATTGACCTGCTGTAATCCCTGATCTCCTGGAAGATGATGTCGGCCAGGGTGAGATTGGCGTTGAGGGCGGCCAGCTTGCGTTTCAGGGGAATATCAAAAGGAGTAAACCCCGCCTTGTATACAAGCTCGTGCTCAACCTCGGCCCACGCGTCCTGCAGGGTGGTGGAAAGCTGCACCTCGCAGCTTGTGCAGGCGTGTGTTTCGTTTTCAGGCAGGTATGCCTGTATATCCATCATCAGGTGGGTGGCCTCGTAGCCGAATTCCCTGAATGTATGGTGCAGCCCTTTTTGCTCACTGCTTCGTATTGTAAAGTTATTACGAATGATCTGCTCGGCGGCTTCCATATCTTCCATGAAAGGGCATATTATACGGAACCCGATAATGTCGGTAATATTGTAAGGATCATCGCACTGGTCGTTCTGCATGCGGCGAATAAGCTTGTTAAAATAACTTTCAAAACTTTTCACCCTGAACTTGAAGGTAACATTCAGGTCTTCCCTGTGAAATGCATCCCTCATGTGCCTGGCGATTTTCTGCATCACTTCGTCATACACGGGGAAAAGCGCGGAGTATTCCCTGTATATCTTTTTACGCCTCGGTATATTCTGCCATGCTGTCATTCTATTCATCCATGGTGGATTCATTATCTATTGTAAGGAGAGCGCCAATGCACCGTAATTTCAAGGTTTTTTTATTAATTTATGCGTTCTTCCCGACCGGACTTTTCGTAAGAAAAGAACTAAACAGGGGT
>CAZVRB010000027.1:0-31191 GCA_964629365.1 uncultured Leptospiraceae bacterium | reverse complement strand
GTGTCTCCGTGAGAGATAATTAAATGTTTACATTCGGCGGATTGCCGGGTATTATATTTCACAATACATACCAGGGAGAATGATATATGATCTACAGGCTGAAAAAGATATGGAATCCCGGCATATTCCAGGGGTTTAACAGGAAAGACCATTACTTCGAGGGATGGTATTACAAGATGGTGGCCCCCGGGGGAAAACATGTACTGGCAGTTATACCGGGGATGGCACGTAATGAAAAATCGGGAGACTCTCACTCCTTTGTGCAGGTTCTCAACGGAACAACCGGCGGGGTGCAGTATCACCGCTACCCGGCAGACGCGTTTTCCGCTTCAAAGACCGAACATGATATACGGGTTGGCGCCAGCAGGTTCAGGCCCGGAAAGATTGAACTTGATATAGATGATAAAGAGGGGTCGCTGAAGGGAAGCCTTACCTTCGGGGCCCTGGCCCCATGGCCTGTTACCTTTTTCCGCCCGGGCTACATGGGCTGGTATGCCTTCGTACCTTTTATGGAGTGCTATCACGGGGTATTGAGTTTTGATCACGCAGTAACAGGCAGCATTTCGCTGGGTAAAACGGAAATGGATTTCACGGGGGGACGGGGATACATGGAGAAAGACTGGGGGGTTTCCTTCCCACGCTCATGGGTCTGGATGCAGTCGAATAATTTTGACAAGCCCGGGGTCTCGTTCGTGATGTCAATTGCCACCATTCCGTGGATGAAGAATTACTTTACCGGTTTCGGGGGTGCCTTCTGGGATAACGGTGACTTCTATCCCTTTACCACATGGAACGGTTCAAAGGTGAAGAACCTGCAGATCGGGAAGGAGCAGGCTTCTTTTTCTGTTGTTCATAAAAAATACATGGTGAAGGTGACGGCACAGGGTAAAGATACCGGTGAGTTGTTGTCACCGGTATTTGGCGAAATGGCGGGCAAGGTGCTTGAGAGCATGAAAGCCACCATTACCGTGCAAATGTTTAAGAAAGAAGGGAAAACTTTCAGGGAGATATTCAGCGGTGCCGGTTCTTCGGGGGGCCTTGAAGTGATGGGTGATCCCGAACAGCTTCAAAACGGCCTTTCGGGGGGATGATCTACCCCGCGCAAAGCCTGTACTTGTTCCTGGTGATATCAGGGATGTATGACTTCTTGGCGTCCCGAAGGGCCTGTATGCCCAGGTCTTGCTCGAAGTTGAAATACTGAAAGGGGTCGGGTAGTGCCTTCGCACAATGGTTGTACATGTACTGGTATATCCCCTTGTAGCTGGTAAGTCCCTTGGCGAAGTGTATGGCGAAAGTGTCGGTGGTGATCCCCTCTCCCATAAGAAATCCGGCGGGGCTGCCTTCAATGTAATAAATCACCCCGCACAGGTGCAGGCGGTCAAACATCTCCAGTCCCTCGCGGCATGCATGGTAATCGGTGTTTTCGGGGGGCTGCCCCAGTTGTTCCTGCCAGGTGTCAAGTATGTCTATGGCCGCGGGAATATGATCACCGGTGATAGACAGAACCTCGGCGTCGTATTTTCTGAGAAACTGGTTTAGGAGATTTTTCTTGCTATGCAGTTTCTTTCCGCTGTAGCTGGAGAGTTTCTCCTTGCTGTAAATGTAGTCAGAGTCTCCCTCGTTGAAATTATGCTGGTATCCTTTCTCCTGGAAGAGAAGAAGCCATTCTTCGGGTATGGGAAACAGGCAGTCAACGCTGGAGAGTCTCTTTGCCATGTCTTTCAGGTTGACCTTTGAAGGATGGCGGGTAGGCATAAGAAAACGTACACCGTCATAGGTGCTGCCCTCGATGTAGATATCATCGGTGGTGATAACGTGATAGTTATGTACTTCCCTGAACAGGTAAAGATTTGAGAAACAGTATTCCGAAAGGGGAACGGTAATTTCGCGCAGCCTTTCGGTAAGCATTTTCTGATGATCAATCGACAGTTTTTCTTTTTTCATTGTATAACCATTTTTTTCCAAAATATCGCCTGCTGATAAAGCAGCATTGTACAACCTGTGACGCGTTCATTGACCACCAGATGGCTGGTGCTCCAAGTCCAAACACTATTCCGGTTGTATAGCTCAGGGGGAGGCGCACTATCCACAGGCTTAGAATTATAATTTTCATGACACTCCTGGTGTCCCCGGCACCATTTAAGGCCCCTCCCAGTATGATCCCCCAGGCCATAAAGGGCTCGCTTATCATACTTATATAAATGTATCGCACCGCCTCGTCAATAACAAGGGGATTATCAGAGAGGAGGGGGGCGATACGCCTGGCGTTGATTGCAACCAGCAGGGCAATTACCGTGATGATGGTAACCCCGATGACCGCAGTTGCCAGGCCGTTCTTGTAGGCTTCTTCATGCCTGTTCTCACCAATGTAATTCCCTATGATGACGGCGTTGGCCAGGTTAAAGGCAAAGGCCGGTAAAAAAATAGCCGCTTCGATTCTGAGGCCCATGGTAAAGGCGGCAATTATCTCAACGCTGTGATGGGGAAGGGATCCAAGTATAATAAACAGTACGGCTGATCCCACCTGCCATCCCACCTGTAAAAGCCCCGAAGGCCACCCTATTGATACGATGCGGGCCAGGTACTCACGTGAGAACCTCAGGCCTGCCAGCATGAAACCTTTTACGTGGGAGATGTTAATAACGGCCCCGATTATCACGCTGATAACCGTGGACATGGCGATACCCAGGTAGCCCGCGGGGGTAAAGAAGACCAGCAAAAAGTTAAACCCGATATTGGTAACGCATATTATGGCCATGGTAACAAGTGAGCGCCTGATCATTTTCCTGGCCCGTAACAGGCCGTTTGTGGTTATCAGCAGGTAATGAAACATCAGGCCAACGGCGTATGTTATGAGCAACGGGGGTGCCAGTGCCTGTATCTTCTCAGGAACATCAATATATGGTATCACCACGGGGGTGAAGAATATTCCCGCGATTCCCAGGAAAATCCCTGCTATGCCCGCTGATACAAGTGACGTGGAAGCGGCAATACCCAGGGTGTTCTTTTTTTCTTCTTTAATCTGTGAGGTAATGGCCACTGTCCCGACGGTAAGGGCATTGGCGATCACTATAAATATGAAGTACATCTGGGAGACAAAACCAACAGTGGCCTGTATCTCTTTGCCCAGCATACCCGCGATGAACACGTCGGTAATGCTTATCAGAAATTCGAACAACATTATGAATATCATGGGCCAGCTGGTCTTCCAGCTGTGTGATATCCTGTTTCTGAATTCATCACTTTTCAGCGTGGTCTTTATGGATCGTGCTGTAACTATACGTGCCCCCGTAACCAGTACCGGTTTGGTAGTATTACATCATCATGCGGGTTGAATTACAGTGTGGTGGAATCGCTGGCAGGATACATCCTGTCAATCACATCACTGTATTTTTCGTGGACATGGTTTCGTCGAAACTTGAATGTCGGTGAAAGTTCCCCCGTCTTTACAGAAAAATCATGGGGCAGGATAGTGAATTTTTTTACCTGCTCGTAGGGAGCCAGCTTCTCGCATACTTCGTTTATACGTTTCTTGAAGAGTGACTGTATTTCAGGTTTTTTAACCAGTTCTTCGTCGTCACAATAGGTAATGCCGTGTTCCCTGGCATGGATCCTGAGCAGGTGAAAATTTGGCACGATGAGTGCCGAAAGATATTTCCTTTTGTCCCCCACCACGCAAATGTAATTGATGAGAGGTTCTGTTTCGAATTTTTTTTCAATATTCAGGGGAACAATATTCTTTCCCCCCGACGTGATGATGAGGTCTTTAAGCCGGCCGGTTATACGAAGGTAGCCGTCCTCGTCAATGATCCCCACATCTCCTGTTTTGAGAAAGCCTTCACTGTTGAATGATTCTTCTTCATCTTCAGGTGTTCCCTTGTAGTATCCCTTGAAGACCATGGGGCCGCGCACCAGTATTTCCCCCTCGTCGGATATTTTCACTTCGGCACCGGGAATGGGGGGGCCAACTGTTCCCGGTTTGTTTTTCTCGGGCCTGTTGACGCATACCAGCGGTGATGTTTCGGTGAGGCCGTATCCTTCAACAATGGGCAGTTGTATGCTGCCGAAAAAATAGGATACCTCGATGGGCAGGGGGGCCCCGCCTGAAAAAAGGATTCTCACGTTCTTCATGCGAATCATTTTTCGTATTTTTCTGAACACTGGTTTGCAGAGTATACCAAGTATGCGGGTATGAAGGGGGCTGCGCCCGCCTTCTACCTCGGCGATGTAAAGGTCGCGGCCCACGTGAAGGGCAAGGTGATAGAAAAACCTTCTTAACGAGTTGAACCTGTTTACTGTATGCACTACGTTAATGAATACCTTCTCATACATCCTTGGCACGGAGCAAAGGATGGTTGGCTGTACTTCTGCCACGTTTCGGTATATTTCTTCTGTTTCGAAGGTTGTTGAAATTGCCATCAGCGATCCGGTATAGGCGCTGGTGAACAGGTCAGCAGAGAGGCCGAATATATGACTGAAGGGAAGGTGGGCAAGCCGTACATCATTTTCAGTAAATCCGAATATACCAAGGGCCTCTTTCTGGCTTAAAAAATTACCATGGGTAAGAAGGGCACCCCTTGAAGTACCGGATGTGCCCGGCGTATATATCAGGGCGGCATTTTCGTCAGGGTTTATTGCCTGTATGATATCCAGTACCTCGCTGTACCTTGCGGATTCCCTGCCTGCCTTGCGCAGCTGGTTGAATGATATTACCTGGTTATGATCTGATTTGGTGTTGTAAAATGTTATAAGCCTTCTAATGGGAGACTTGACCTTGTTCAGTATGGCGAATGTTTTCTGGAAATGGGCTTCGTCACCCGCGCAGACGAAGCGTGCATCTGAATGGCGCAGAAGCTCTTCAATCTCGTCCTGGGTGATGGTTGGATAAAAAGGAACGAACACCCCTCCCACCGAGAGGATGGCAAACACCATTACGGCGTATTCAATTGAATTCTTTGCCAGTATCACAACCGGGTCACCTTTCTTTACTCCCATGTCAAGAAGTGCTGATGCGGTTTCCATCTGCATTTCGAGAAAATCCCGTGATTTTACAGGCCTGAAGGTTTCGGATTTATGGCCATTTGATGAATTCACGAGAAAGGTGGTATGGTTAAATCGACGGATATACGCTGAAAGTTCACATGATGGCAAAGAATTATTGCCGGGTTGGGCATTCTTTAATAGTTTTTCGAGTTCACTGTTTTCCATCTGGCCTGCTCCTTGATAAGTGAATATTTGAATACAATAAGATTTCCGTCAACCAATTAAAATGTAGCGCAAAAACAATAAAATGATAATATTAATATGAAGTGTACGTGTACTTTAAGTCATTTTCGATATAATAATTTGTAAGAAAAAAATGCATAAAAACAAAAATATTTTGGGTTATATGCAAAAAAAAATCATGATTATTCTGAATGATTTGGCTTAAAACGATATACTTCTAACAGTGAAGTTGACCGGCTAACCAGCAGAAATAGCCCGGTATATGATAAACAGGGAGAGTGTGTGCTCATGGGTTTTTATCCTTCCAGTGAATATAACAATGAATATATGGACTTCATATCAGATTATTATGTTGATGTGGAAACTGAATCTTCAGTATCCATTAGTGAGAAAATTTCAAATTTCAAAAAACAGCATAACCTGTCAACCAGCAGGCTTTCTGTTATCACCGGCGTGGAAAGCAGCCTGCTTGAAAAGATCGAAAACCGGAAAGTATACCCTTCACTGAAAATTATTCATCAGATATCAAGGGCCCTGGGACATGCCTCACAGGATCTTCTGGAAAAAGGGGTAGACTGGGGTTTCACAGTAATTCGCAGTGATGAAGTAAAAGAAAGAAAGAATGCCAGGCTGGATACCGATCACGTTCTGGAAGAGATCGAGAAATCAGGAATATCCCATGCCATTCCCGTTAAGGCGTACCTCATCACCCTCGAAGGGAACTATAAAAAAAGTGACTTTTCCAGCCACGCGGGTGAAGAATTCGTGAAAGTGGATAAAGGTGAAGTCAAGGTTACCCTTCATGATCGGGAAGTAATACTCAAAGAGGGTGACAGCGTGTATTTCCTCTCTGTTATCCCCCACAAAATAGAAAACCTCGCCAGCAAAGAATCAAAGATAACCGTAATTATCTACATGGATTAGGGCATAGCTTTTTTTTACCACAGAGGCACAGGGAGACAGAGAAAGGATTTTTTATAGCTGTCTTAATACCACATTACAGCATGATGGCTGAAATGGCTTTCAGCCATCATGATATGCAACAATTTAAATATATCCCCCCTCTGTATCTCCGTGCCTCTGTGGTTGCATTTCTTTGAAGTGGTCAAAAAATTATGATTAATGATTGACAGTGATGGTTAATGTTTGCTATAAGTAAAACTTAACTGTAACTTAATATTTACCTACCTTTATTCTTTTGTAGAACCTACCTTTCTGAGTCTTGTTTGTACATGGAAAATCATGAACCTTGGATCGCTGTTGCGGAGAAACAGGCGTGAACGCGGCCTTACCCTGAAGATGGTGTCTGAAAAAGCAGGCATATCTGAGGGTTTTCTGAGCCAGGTTGAGAATAACGTAAGTTCCCCATCGGTGGACACGCTGATGAGTGTGTGCGCAGCTATAGGGGTGAACGCGGGTGACCTGCTCAACCAGGCAAGTGAACAGGAGAACCTTGTGCTCTTGCGTCGTGCTGACTGGGAAGAGGTGGATATACCCCATACCGGTTTTGCCACCAGGCGATTTTTTCCCCCGGAGAACAGGTCGGTTATCGATTCATCGGTGCTGGTTCTGGAACCCGGACACACCATACCCGTGAGAAAAAATATCAGGAACAGCCAGGAAGTGCTCTGCGTGCTGAAGGGTGGGGTAACCCTTACCCTGGGTGATACTACCGTACCCATGGAGGAGGGGGACACGGTACACTACTGGTCTGACCCGGATAAGCAGAAGATAACCAACAACAGTGAACACAGGTCAATCATATTGTGGATTGGAACCATCTAGTACATGAGAATGTGCTGGTTATATTATAAAAAAAGGGGACAGAAGTATGATTAAATTCAGCGAACAACAATTAAAGATCCCGCGTTTGACAAGGCCGGTGTACTTAGTTACGGCCGGGCAATCAAAGTTCGATCGCGCCATTCCCGACATGCGTACAGAGGAGTTGTGTGTTGACGCCCTCACCATGGCTGCTGAGTTGATAGACATGTCCCCCGCGGAGTTGAAAAGTTATATCCATACCTGCTATTATGGACACTTTGCCGATCATTTTGGAGACCAGCTCCTTGGGGAGGCGGTAATACATGACCGACTGGGACTTGACCCGCTGGGTAACATCGGGATAAAGACGGGGGGCGCAACGGGTGGCTCCACCTTATGGGAAGCCATGAAGGCGGTGGCGTCGGGGTATTCAGACTGTGTGCTTGCCATGGGATGGGAACGCATGGACGAGGTGCCCACTGATGAGGGGAACTTTCTCATTTCTTGCGCAGCTGACAAGGACTGGGAATCACCACTGGGACACATCTATACCGGTTACTATGCTGTCATGGCGCAGCGGTACTGGCAGATATTTGGAAAATCAGAAGACTCTTTCAGAAAAACACTGGCCGAGATATCGGTGAAGCATCACGGGTATGCCAGGTTCAATCCATTCGCACAGGCCCCCATGGATATTACGGTTGATGACGTACTGAATTCACCGGTGGTTGCCTATCCTCTACGGGCCCTTGACTGCTGCCTGATGAGTGTTGGTGCCGCCTGTGCCATCATCTGCGACGAAGATACCGCCATGAAGCTGACGAAAGATGCCAAACATAAGCCCCTTCGCATCTGGGTGGCAGCCGGGTCACATACCCTGAGGCCGGCAGACAGGCGTGACATGGATATTCCACTTCTGCCAAATGAGAAACCAGACCAGTATAAGAACCTGGGAGAACGCTTTCCCGGCGGGGACAGGTACCCCGGGTTTACAGGGTTTCTCGCGGCAAGGATGGCGGCATTATATGGCTACGGGATGGCAGGTGTAAAGGATCCCACCGAAGACCTTGACGTGATCGAGCTTCACGATGCCTTCACCATAAGTGATGTACAGTCATACGAGGATGTTGGCCTGCGCCCATATGGGGAAGGACGTGATTACGTTGAGTCAGGGGACTGTTACCATACGAATCCCCATACCGGCAAACCGGGAAAACTTCCCTCTAATCTTTCGGGGGGGCTCATCGGCTGTATGCACGCGGTAGGGGCCACAGGTATCATGCAGACCTTCGAGATCGCAACCCATATCTGGGAAAGGTGGGCCGAGGTTCATGGTGACGAGAAGCTATGGAAGAAGTTTAACCGGGAAAAACCTGCCGACTGGAAAGACCTGCAGGTAAAGGGTGCCAAGCGGGCCCTGGCTATCAGTCATGCCGGTGTGGGATCACATGTGACATCAACAATATTGATGGACCCCGATCACCTGCTGCAAAAAGAAGGGTAAAGGAGAAATACTATGAGTATGTTCGGACAGGTACATGTAAGTGATAATAAGTACAGGTTAAAAGGTGATTTTCATCACCTGACCCCTAACATGCCTATCAGGAATGCCGACGACGGCTGGGCACTTATGGGTATAACCAACCCGAGAGATATGACCTATATTCACAGTTACGGGGCAGAGGCGGTGTTTTTTGAGTCACTGGGACAGGGAAAACTTATGGCGTCACGTTGTGATAATAAAAAATGTGAATCCAAAGGATCGGTATACATGCCTTTCAGAATTTTCTGTCCCGACTGCCTGGTAAAAAACACGGTGATTGATCTTACCGACGTGGCAAGGAAAACCGCCCGGGTGCATACCTACATGGTTTGTGAGCGGTCGGGTGCCTTCAGCCTGCTTGATAAGCCTATCAAGTTTATCAATATCGAGTTTGACGGGGTGGTCACCATATTGATGAGCTATCTATCCATGGGTGAACCGGAGATCGGGATGAGCGTGGTTCCAATATTCAAGACACAGGACCCCACCTATACCATACTTGACCTGTCGTGGGTTCCATCGGGCACAGACGAGAAAAAGCTACCAGAGGGATTCAGTTTTAAGTAAACATATAACACCTACCTTACCGGGAGAAGGCCGTTTCTATGCTGCCTTCTCCCGATGCTGATCTCGCTGATACAAATTGTATCAGGAGGGACGTGATGATAGACTTTGATCTTTCAGCAGAACAGGTGATGCTTCGTCAGACGGTGCGTGAATTTGCGGAGGCAGAGATTGCCCCCGTGGCCATAGAACTGGACGAGAAAGAGGAATTCTCCACTGATCTGACAAAGAAAATGGCAGACCTGGGACTTTTCGGTATTTTCGTGGACGAGAAATACGGCGGTTCGGGCATGGATTACCTTTCCTATATAATCGCCATAGAAGAGGTTGCCCGTGTAGACGGATCACAGGCGGCCACCGTGGCTGCGGGAAATTCTCTTGGGATCGGGCCCATCTATTATTTTGGCAGCGAGAATCAGAAAAATGAGTGGCTTCCCGGTTTATGTTCAGGTGAAAGCCTGGCTTCTTTCGGATTAACCGAACCCGAGGCCGGGTCTGATGCGGGAAACAGCCGTACAACTGCCAGGTTTGAAGAGGGCCAGTGGGTGATCAACGGCAGTAAGATATTCATAACCAACTCAACCAGCCCCATGGCACGCATCTGCACCGTTCAGGCGGTGACCGGTATGCGGGCGGCGGGCAAGAGAAAAGAAATATCATGCATTCTGGTTCCCCATGGCACTGAGGGCTTCGAGTATAAAAAGATGCGGGGCAAGATGATGTGGCGTTCATCTGATACCGGGGAGTTGTATTTCGATGACTGCAGGGTGCCCGAGGAGAACCTGCTTGGTTTGCGTGGGGAGGGTTTTCACCAGATGCTGAAAACGCTGGACAACGGACGCCTGGCTATTGCCGCCATGGGGCTGGGCGGTGCACAGGGGGCCTACGAGATGGCCCTGAAATACGGGCAGGAACGGGTACAGTTCGGTCATCCCATTGCCACATTTCAGGCTATTTCATTTATGCTGACCGACATGGCAACCGAGATAGAGGCAGCCCGGTGCCTGCTGTACAAGGCATGTAAACTTAAAGACCAGGGAAAGCCATTTTCCAAACAGGCAGCCATGGCCAAGCTGTATTGCTCAGAGGTGATGGGCAGGGTGGTTGACAGGGCGGTGCAGATTCACGGGGGATACGGTCTCATGCGGGAATACAACGTGGAGAGATTTTACCGTGACTACAAGCTGCTTACTATTGGAGAGGGGACATCAGAGGTGCAGCGAATGGTGATTGCCCGTTCCATTGGATGTTTCAATGTATAGTTATTGGTGAATAATGTACAATGAATATCTATGATTGGACGTCCAACCAGTTTTATGCTTGACTTTTCTTTATGGTAATTCATACTGTCACCTGAAGTTGAAAATTATCGAGAAAACGGTTGACAGATTTTACTGGTTTGCCATGGAATTACAGTTGACGTTAACTGTAGTCATAAATATATTTATGTAATAAAACATAAAGGAGAGGTGGGCATGTCTGGTTATAAAGAAGCAACGATAGGGGCTGTTTTAAAGGAAACCACGGAGAAGTTTCCGGGGCATGAGGCGCTGGTGTATCCGGATACCGGATTGCGTCAAAACTACACCGAGTTTTATGCTGCCTGCAGGGAGGTTGCCAGGGGTTTTATGGCAATCGGGGTTAAGAGAGGTGACCATGTTTCAGTATGGACAACCAATCTTCCTGAATGGGTGTACATGCAGTTCGGGCTTTCAATGATCGGGGCGGTGCTGGTGACGGTCAACACCAACTACAAGTCACATGAGCTGGACTATATAGTCAGGCAGTCAGACTCTACCACCCTTGTTCTCATGGAAGAATATCGTGATACCAGTTTTTACGATATCGCCAGGAAGGTGGTATCGGGGCTTGATGATACAGAGCCTGGCAAAATCAGTTCGGAAAATGTTCCAACCCTGAAAAATGTCGTCTATATCGGCGACAGGGAAGATACACCGGGTATGTTCAATTTTAAGGATCTGCTTGATCTGGCAAAAAATATTTCAGACGAAGAGCTTGATGCCCGCGAGAACATGCTTGATCATCATGATGTAATTAATATGCAGTATACCTCCGGCACAACGGGATTTCCCAAGGGGGTAATGCTTACTCACTATAATATTGTGAACAATGCACTCATGGTTGGTGACGTGATGGGGATGACCGACCAGGACAGGCTGCTCATTCATGTTCCCCTCTTTCACTGTTTCGGCTGTGTGATGAGCACACTGAACTGTGTGACCCATGGGTCAACCATGGTGGTGATGGAATACTTCGATCCGCTGAAATCACTCAAGGCGGTACAGGATGAAAAAATTACCGCCATAAACGGTGTACCCACCATGTTCATTGCCATGCTGAGTCATCCCGATTTTGAGAAATACAATATGAAGTCATTAAGAACAGGCATCATGGCGGGTGCCCCATGCCCGGTGGAGACCATGAACCAGGTTCGTACAAAGATGCACTGTTCAGAGGTTGTCATCGCCTTCGGGCAGACGGAATGTTCGCCGGTTATGACCATGACACGGCGGGATGATCCGGTACAGCTGCGGGTGTCAACCGTGGGAAGGCTGCTTCCCGGTGTTGAGGGGATGATCGTTGACCCTGAAACGGGAGATGAAATGCCCGTAGATACACAGGGTGAGATCGTGACCCGTAGTGCCTGCGTGATGAAGGGATATTACAAGATGCCCGAAGCAACCGACAAGGCCATTGACAGCGAGGGATGGCTGCACAGCGGAGATTTGGGTACCATCGATGAAAACGGTTATTTCAAGGTAACGGGCCGTATCAAGGACATGATCATACGGGGTGGTGAAAACATCTATCCAAGGGAAATCGAAGAGTTTCTGCTGACCAATGGGAAGGTGCAGGACGTGCACGTGGTTGGCATCCCTGATGAGAAGTACGGCGAACAGGTACTTGCCGTTATTCAGCTTCGAAACGGGGAAAATTCTTCTGCTGAAGAATTTGTTGAATTTTGTACTGGAAATATTGCCCGGCATAAAATACCCAGGTACTGGGAGTTCGTAGAAGAATTTCCCATGACTGCCAGCGGTAAAGTGCAGAAGTATAAATTACGCGATCAGTTCGCGAAAAAATACCAGTCACAGGCCGCAGGGGTATAGAGTAAAGAATAAGGGGAGGTGCCCACATGCCAGAAGGGGTGCAGCAAAAGTATTCAATCGGGGAAATGTCCAGGATGTGCGAGATGAGCACCCGAACGATACGATATTACGAAGAGCTGGGCCTCTTGAACTCCGTGAAGCGGATCGAGAACGGGCGGCGTGTGTATACCGACGAAGACCTCAGGCGGCTGAAGCTTATCAAGCGCCTGAAAATCCTGGGGCTTACACTGTCGGAGATGCACGAGCTTGAATCCATCTGGTCTATTCAGAAGACCAACGACGCGGTGCTTCGGCGCCTCCTTGAAATTCTTTCCTCACACCTGCGTCGCATCGACGACAGGATAGCCGACCTGGATATTCTGCGAAACGAGATACTGGAATACCAGAACAGGATCGGCAGCAAGCTTGAAGGTGAGTAGTGAATAGTGAATAGTGAATAGTGATTAGTGAGCCGGGAGAAGTGAACTGATCACCCGGCACTCTTAAATCCTTGTGGTTCCTGACGGCGGGGTTTTGTCTTCATGACTGATTGGTACCGGTCGTCCACGGTAGTCTACGGGGAAGCGGCTGGTGTGCAGCCTGCCTGGTACCTTCCTGCAGTATTTACTTTCAGGGAAAAAGTGATACAGCCTTCCGTAATAGTAGTCGGATTCCTCCCGCATTTTCAGCATGGAAAAGCCGCGGGCTATATGCCAGGTGATTTCCGGTGCGCGGGGATCGGTGGTGCCCAGCGAAAGGGCGGCAAGCAACATGCGCAGTCCTTCTTTTCGTCCACCCCCTGAATTGATGAGACTCTTACCTTTTTGTATCATGGACTGGTATTCGCCCTTTTCGGGGATGATGAAGAATGTTGAACGGAACACCATGGATGGCTGCCCCAGGGTGTTTTCAAAAGAGAAACGCAGTGTGTGATAGCCGGCCGGCAGCTTGCCTCTGTAATGCACCCGGAAATCGGTTGGTGATTCCATTTTACAGGTGACGGGGAGCCGGTTAAGGGTGACCTGCAGGGAACCCTTCTTTATAACGGCACTATCATGGCCCGAGAGGAGCCGTAAGATGAGTGTCGGTTTTCGCTGGTGTATGGCATTTTCCAGGGGATGGTTGTCATCAAAGGGTGAGGATATGAGGACCTCCGCAGAAGGTACCCCCCTCCTGAAGAATTCGGCAATTGCCGAGAAGTATGCCTCTGCCTCTGCCTCAAGGTATTCCCTGTCGGCCAGGTGACGGGCTTGTTCTTCGTGGCTGAAAAAGCCCCCTTCACCAAGTATGCCGGGACAGAGATACTTCGTATTTTTCAGTACCCGTGTTCCCGCCTCGGGAAACACCGCCAAATCTGAAAGCACCATCCCTTTTCCCTCCATTATTTTCGTAAACTCGTCCCTGAGAATACGTGCCATCTGAAAACTTAAAGGACGGGTGCGCTCACTGCCCCAGAACAGCACCGCGGGATACTGCACCCCGTCTATTCGTCGGGGTGAGCCGTTGTGATGAATGCTGATGAAAAGGTCGGGCTTGAACTGCCGGGCCATGTCGGTTCGTCTGTTAAGGGATACATCGATGTCGGCGGTTCTGCTCAGCTCTGCAACACAACCGGCCCCGTGAAGCATTACTCCCAGTATCCGGGCCACGGTGAGATTCACCCCTTCTTCTGTGATGCCGCCGGGGCCATGGCGAAACCTGTCTTTTTCGGATAGTCCGCCGTGTCCGGGGTCGATGAAGATACGCCTGTTCTTGAGCCAGGGGTATTCTGACAGGTCAACCTTCCCGTTGTAGACGGGGGGCGGGGTGACGTCGGTACATGAAATTCCAATTATGAGTACCAGCACGCACAGGAAAATACTACGTAACGCTGACAGGTCCATGGGCCCTTCCTTCTATAAATTGCCGTACAACCGGGTCTTGTGTCTGGCGAATCTCACCGGGGGTGCCGTTAAATATGATGGAGCCTTCATACAGCATGACGATGCGGTCTGCAACCCGGTAGGCGGATTGCATGTCATGGGTTACCACGATTGATGTCATGTGAAATTCATCACGCATATGCAAAATCAGCCGGTCTACCGCCCCACCGGTTATGGGGTCAACACCGGTGGTTGGCTCGTCATAGAGCATGATCTCGGGTCTCCTGGCGATGGCCCGGGCAAGTCCTGCCCGTTTCTGCATGCCGCCGGAAAGTTCTGATGGAAGTTTTTCTTCCACACCACGCAGGCCCACATGGGAAAGCATCTCCGGTACCCTGCGGGCTATTTCGTCCTCGTCGATATTCTGACGCCGCATGCCGAAGGCGATGTTGTCGTAGATATTCATCGAGTCAAACAGCGCCGCTCCCTGGAAAAGCACCCCGAACCTTGAGATGATCTCCTCCCGTGTGTTCCTGTCTGCGCCGGTAAATTCAAGGTTGTCCACGAAGATCTGTCCGCTGTCGGGGGTGAGTAGCCCGATAAGGTGTTTCAGCAGCACCGATTTTCCCGTTCCGCTTTTTCCGATAACGCTGACTATCTCACCCGGCATCACCGAAAGTGTTATACCGCTGAATATCATTTTCGGTCCGAATGATTTGTGGAGTTGCTGTATTCGTAATTTTTCGTTCATGGTTCCGGTTGTTTTGTAATATAGGTCAGATTGTACGGGGGGCATGGGAAGCTGTCAAACCGAATACTGCTGTTTCAGAAACTCTTCTTGATCCATCCCCCTCCAAGGATATTTCCCTTTTCGTCGTAGAACACCGCTGCCTGGCCGGGGGTGATCCCGGTATGGGGTTCGTCGAAGAGCACCCGCACTTCTCCATTCTCTTCGGTAAGGGCTGCCTTGAAGGGGGTTTGTGTTGACCTGGTTTTTACCCGGGCGTGAATGTCATGCAGGGACGTGGTTTTCATGTATGATATATTTGCAGCGGTCAGTCCATCCCTGTTCAGTGCATCGCGGGGGCCGGCGATGATGGTGTTGTTTTCCGCATCAATCTCAACAACGTACAGGGGGTGGGGTGCCGCGATGCCAAGTCCACGCCGCTGCCCTATGGTATAACGGTGAATGCCCCTGTGGCTGCCTATCACCTTTCCCGTTGTATCCACGATATCACCGGGGGGTGGTGTTATGCCGGTATGACGCTGAATGTAGGCCGGGTAATCGTCGTCTGGTATAAAGCAGATCTCCTGGCTTTCGGGTCTTTCGGCCACGTGAAGTGAATGTTCCCTGGCCATACGCCGTATGTCCTGCTTGGTATAGCTGCCCAGGGGAAATATAACGTATTCGAGTATTTGCTGTGATAACGAGAACAGAAAGTACGACTGGTCTTTCACCGGGTCTTTGCCCGCCGTTACGTAATAGCGCCCTTCGGGGGTCTGGTCAACACCGGCATAATGACCGGTGGCCAGGGCCTGGCAGCCAAGTTCAGCTGCCCTGTCCATGAGATGACGAAACTTTATGCGGGCATTGCAGTGAATGCAGGGGCTTGGTGTTCTCCCCCGAAGATATTCCCCGCAGAAGGGATCAACGATTTCCCGTGAAAAGTCATCTTCCACGTTTACTATGTGATGGGAGAAACCGGCTTCAAGGGCAACCCTCCGGGCATCGTTGATGCTTTCAGGTGAACAGCATACGTCATAACGGGGCTCTGACCCGTCCATCTCTTCGCACATGAGTATTTTTGCCGTCAGGCCGATGATGTCATGTCCCTGTTCTCGTAATAATATGGCGGTTAAAGAGGAATCCACACCGCCGCTCATTGCTACGGCTATACGCATTACTGCCACCCCGTTTTTTATGGTCAGCTAAAAGTATAGCACCATGGGAAATTCATTCATATTTCTTAATTACTCAACTGTCATGATTATCAATTACTTTTCATTAAAGGATAAATGATCATTCGGCTGGTTCAACGGAAAAAGAATCCATTATCCTGGTGAATGTTTTATGAAAACGGGAGTAATCCTTTCGTGAAACGGAACCTGAAACTATGTATACCCAATCACCATTGTGCATGCCGTACACTTCAACCACGTTATCACGATGATCCCTGGCAAGAACCCAGAAAAGCTTTTCTCCGTTTTGTGTACGCCAGCCTGATTTTACCGGCTCATACCGCATGGATTGCAGCCACCTGTGTGATGAACTTCGAAGAGAATTCTTTTTGCCCTGTACCCGTGCGATGTTCATGACCGTGGTTTGTGTTTCGTTCTTAACCCGTGACGTGACACCCCTGTTTTTGTAATAGCTTTCTGCCCCGGTAACTGACCATCCCCTGGGAAGGGCAAGGGTGAGATTCTTGCCTGCCACTGCAACCGTATGGGTGCGCATATCAATTGCCGCCGCCGGGGTGCGGGCCACGGTGTTGCCGGCAAGTGCGTCAAGGTATTGTATGGCGTTGTAGTCTATCTTTTGGGCATTCTTTCGATGCATGGTCCAGCTGCCGATGGATACGGATGTGTGCTCTGTTAATGTGTTAATCTTTGTTTTTAAGGTCATTCCCCCGGGGTGATGATCAGGTTGCAGCCCCGCCCTCTTGTACCAGTTGTCAAGGGCCACCAGGCTTGCCAGGGTTTTATTCATTCTTGCATGAAGATACTGTCTCGAATTGTATTCTGTTGCAATCTTTTGTACGCTGGCGTTTTCGATCAATGGAAATAAAGATCCATTTTTGAGGGCTTCCCGCAGCCGGGGGTCATGGGGATTTTTCCTGGCTGTTTCTTCAAGGGAGGTGAATACGGATCGGTATTCCTCCAGTATGCTGTCTGCGTAGGTGAGCCTTGAGAAAAGATCCATCTGTGCTGACAGTTGTTCCTGAAGGATGTCGAGTTCATGCCGGGCTATAACCTTTTTCAACTGGTCATTGTTCTCTTCACGTTGCTGCAGCTGGCGGGAATATGCTGAAAAATAGTTTTTGCATGAGTTTATAAATCCACTGGCGTGTTTCTGTATGGCTGTACGGGCATTCTTTTTCAGTTCCGCGATTTCACCCAGGTTCTCCCTGTTCAGGGCTGAACGTTCGTCATATGAAAGCCCAAGTGTGGCACTGTAGGCCTTGAACATGTGACGGGATCTATGGGCTATGTCTTTCATCATGTTATGCAGGGTGGGGTCGGTCATGTAGGGGCATTTTGCGATGAGGGTTCCACTGAGTTTGATGAAATCAAGATAGTCCTGCATCCTGCTCACCCGGTACCGGTAATTTTCGGTTACCAGGTCTCCATGCCTGGCACGGGAGTTGCCGTATATTCGAAGGTATTCCAGGCACGCGTCGGCATAGGCCATGGCGGCGTTGTGCTTGACGTTTCTCAACTTCCTGGCATCATCAAAGGCGTTCCTGTTTCTTATGACAGGGGAATGCTTCTCACCTTGTGTTGAGATTTCTTTTTTTACTTTCATCTCTTCCCGGTAGAGATGATTATCAAGTCTGGAAAATTTCTTTTTTATCTCCCTGGTAAATGAATCACGGAGGTTGCTGTAATGCCGGTCTTTTTCTGTTCCCTGCAGTGACGGCAGGGTTTTCTTCCTTAATTTATCAAGGTGTTGTAAAACCGTACCGGTGTCGAACCTGCCGGGAATGGCCATTACGTGAATGCTTGACTCATCTTCCGGGTTGTTCAGTATGTCCGAATACCGTTTGAATGCCATGCTGTTTCTGTACTTTTTCGCAAATACTGGGAATATCTTTTTTTCAAAAGACTGTGGGTTTATGTAATACAGTGATGCCTGGTAAGGGGTGACGGATACCCCGGCTTTTGCTGCCAGTGTGACAATGTGTTTATAATGTTCCAGTTGAATGGCCATCATTGAGGAGATTCCCTTCCAGCGCCATGATCTTTCCAGGTGACCTGTGGCAGGACGGAATGTGCTGCTGCAGTCTGCAGCGTTGAAATATTTCAGTGTGATGGTGAGTATGCCATGTGTGAGCATTGAATCTGTTGTGGACACCGGTTGGGTGACACTGCCGAGATACTTTTTGTATACTTCATGTTTTGTTTTTTCAATACACTGCAGGCCCTGTTCCATAACCGGCGCGGTTATCATCTCCATGGCGATGATTCTCAGGTCAAAGGTGTTGAAATGTTCATTGAGCATGCGTGCCCGCAGGGAGTGATCCTCACGGCCCATGGTATCCTGTATCATTTTGCCAATGGAGTTTTCCACCATCTTCCTGGCATCTTCTATCCGGCTGTTGTCATTCAGCCTTGTTAGTATGTGGTTCATATACCACGCGGCGGCAAGGGGGGGTACCAGCTTCTCAATACGCTTTCGTATCTCCTTTTCGGTGTATTCTTTTCTGGCCTCTTGTAAGGTGGTATCGCCGTTAATTTTTCTTTTCAGTATATGCAGAGCATCCCGTGATTGCAGCAGTTCGTCATGAACCAGTTTCCTGATCCTGTCATCCAGGTCATTTCGGCTGGCAATTGATTCTTTTTCCTGCTGTAGATCCTGTATGCGTGACTTCCACCATTGATGACGCTGCTGTATGAAGGCGCTTGCCTGTCCATGTATAAATAGGAGGCACAGGATTATTGTCAATGCTCGTAGTTTCATTCTTTACTCCATGTCTCGTTGTTACAGGTGCTCAGTTACAGTATCGTAAGGGTAAAAGTGGTGGATAAGTGGAATTTTATCAGGAATCCAGAATTTCCCGAACTTTTGAAGTGAGGAAGTTGACGGTAAGAGGCTTCTGTATGAAGTTGGTAGAATCTTCGGCGACGCCGTATTCGGCTATTATATTATAGGTATAGCCGGACATGTAGAGCACCTTGATGTCTTTGCGAAGGGCGGAAATTTCTTTATAAACTTCTATACCGTTTCTTCCCGGCATAATGACATCGGTGAGAAGCAGGTCTATCTTCTCTTTATTATTTGTGGCAACTTCTATAGCACTGTTACCATCATGAGCGCTTAGTACGTTGTAACCAGATGTTTCAAGGATCTTCACTACCAGCTTTCTTACCGTTTCCTCGTCTTCAACCACCAGGATGGTTTCCGTGGCTTCTTTGTTTTCCGGCTCTTTGCTGGTCATTTCATGTTTCTGGGCGGGGTGAGCGCTGATGGGTAAAAATACGTTAAAGGTGGTGCCTTTGCCGGGTGTGCTTTCCACCTTGATGGTGCCGTCATGCTGCTTTATAATCCCATACACTGTAGAAAGACCCAATCCTGTGCCGATTTTTTTTGTGGTATAGAAGGGCTCGAATATATATTTCAATGTGTCACGGTCGATACCATTACCCGTATCGGATACCTGTAACTGGGCGTATTCTCCTTCTTTAAGTTCATGTGACAAAAGAGGATCCTTTGAGTCAACATGCACCCTCGATGTGAGAATTTTCAATGTCCCCCCGTCAGGCATGGCATCCTGGGCGTTGATGGCAAGGTTTACAATTATCTGTCCAATCTTGGCCATGTCAGATCGAACCGGTACGGGATACTGGTGTATGTGGAGTTGGATCTGAATATTTTCACGTATAGTTCTTCGTAGTATTTTATTATAGTCCCTGACAATTTCTGAAAGATCGAATGTCTTTATTTCAAGTATCTGTTTTCTGCCGAATGCCAGGAGCTGCTGTGTTAGCTCACGTGCCCTTAATGCCGCTTCCTGTATCTGGTGAAGATCGTTGTTAATAGAAGGATTCATGTCAGCCTTGTTTTGCAAGAGCTCTGCGTATCCAAGTATTGGGGTGAGCAGGTTGTTCAGATCATGGGCTACTCCCCCTGCAAGCCTGCCCAGTGAGTCCATTTTCTGTGCCTGGAACAGCTGCTCTTCCAGTTTTTTTCTTTCGGAGATGTCAGATTGCGTACCGATGATTCTCAGCGGGGTTCCGTCATTAGCCCTGGATATCACCTTGCCGCGGTCAAGTATCCAGCGGTAGGAGCCGTCTTTGCATAACATCCTGTGTTCTGAATAATAATAAGGGAGGGTTCCACCCAGGTGCTGTGCCAGCGAGTGTTGTGCTTCGTTCCTGTCGTCGGGATGAATCAACAGCTTCCATTCATCTATGGTACCTGAGATATCCCTATCATTATACCCCAGCATTTCTTTCCACATCCCTGAGAAAAAAACGGCACCCGTATCAGCATTCCAGTCCCATACCCCGTCCTGGCTTCCCTCCAGGGCAAATTTCCATCGTTCTTCACTTTCCCTCAGGGCTTCTTCGGCCTTCAGCCTTTCCTCCTCGTCGTAAATTGAATCCAGCGCGAAGGATATGCTTGATGCCACTTCCTTTATGAGGTTAACTTCTTCCCGGTCAAAAAAACCGCTGCGGGAAGAGAATATATTAAGTGCACCGGTCATTTCATTTCGGCTTTTAATGGGAGCAACTGCCATAGATCTGAAACCATGTTCAATGGCAGCCTCTTTCCATTGTCCGTCTATTTCGTACTGTTCGATATCATTAATGACAATACAATTTCCATCGCGCAGTGTTTTGCTTGCATCAGTTCCTTCTTTGCCGTTTTTCGTAGAGATCTTGAACTGGTTGAGGAAATCACTATCATCACCACTTGATGCCATGGGAACAACTTTTCCTGATCCCGGATTGGTTATGCCAATCCAGGCGAACTGGAACATGCCGAACTCGATGATATCGTCGCAGACCTTCTGCAGCAGTTCTTTCCTGTTCCTTGTCTTGACAATTCGCTGGTTCACGTGGCTGAGTACGTTATACAGCCTGCTTATGGTACGGGTTTTCTCTTCTGCCTTTTTTCGTGGTGTAATATCTCTTAATATACCAAGACTGCCATAGGGTAACCCTTCAGCATCCCACAGGAAAGTGACCTTTATTTCCCCCCAGAATACGGACCCGTCTTTTCTCACGTATTCGAATTCCAGTAAAGGGATATCCTCGTGTATTCCCTGCATGGCTTTCTGGTATTCAGCACTGAAGGTATCAATTGCCTGCTGGTATGATCCCGGTGTCATGTAGTCCTGCATTGACATTTTTTTAAGTTCATCCAGTGTGTATCCCAGCAATGTAGTTGCGGAAGGGCTCGCGTAACTGAGAGACATGTCATTGGCCTGAAGAAAAATTACGTCTGTAGCATTTTCCGCCACAAAGCGGTACTGCTGTTCACTCTGCCGCAGTGCCTCTTCTATGATCTTACGGTCTGTAATATCAATGTGAATACCGATCATCCGGTGGGGTCTTCCATCCTGGTCATAATCGAAAAATTTCCCCTTGCTGTGAATCCATCTCCAGTCACCTGATTTGCTCTTCAGCCTGAACTCAATGTCATAAGGGCAGATCTCTTCCAGGCAGCTGTTAACGGTGTCCATCACCCATTCCCTGTCTTCCGTGTGGAGCAGGGATTTCCATGCATCGAAATTCATGGGAAATTCATTCGGTTCATATCCAAGCATGGTGTAATACCGGGGACTGTAATATCCTTCATTGGTGTCAAGATCCCAGTCCCAGAACCCGTGATCAGAGGCTTCCAGTACCCTTTCCAGCTGTTGTTCACTTGCATGCAGTTTCTTTTCAAGTGAATGCCGCTGCAGGGTGGTCTCCACTGCCATCAGGAGTTCAGTATAGTCAACCGGCTTGAGTACGTAGGCGTAGGGATGTGTTTTCACCGCGTCCCTGAAGGTGGCGTCATCCGCATAGGCGGTGAGAAAAATTATGGGTATATCAAATTGTTCGTGAATGCGCATGGCGGTTTGGATACCGTTGAGTGTGCCTGCAAGCATAATATCCATGATGATGAGATCGGGCGGGTCCTGGGAAACCAGCTTCAGGGCATCCTCTCCGGATTTTGCCAGGTGTGGTACATGGTAACCGGATTCTTCCAGTGAGGATTGAATATCCTTCGCGCTGATCAATTCATCCTCAACAAGGAGTATTGTAGACCTGTCCATAACCGTATACGCGTATCCTTAACCGGGGTGAGTGTGCAGTTAAAGAATAGTATATTTAAGTAAAAAGTCAATAATAACTTTTTCTTCTGGTTACAGGTCTATCACCTTGCCGGGATTGATTATGCCGTTTGGATCGAAGGCCAGCTTGATACGTTTAAGAAGTTCTATCTCGCCGGGTGAGGCGAATTTCTGCAGGTACCGTTTGCGGGTGTAACCGGTACCGTGTTCGCCGGTGATGGTGCCCCCGTGCCGGTAGGCGGCCCCGTAGATAATCTCCTTCAGCCGGGGCTGCAGTTCCTGCCATTTGTCATGTTCCATGTCCTCACGCAGCACATCGATGTGGACGTTGCCGTCTCCCGCGTGGCCGAAAATTACCGACCTGAGGCCAAGCTGGTTCAGGCTGCTTTTCACCTCCCTGAGAAAAACCGGGATCTTTGATCTTGGCACCACCGAGTCTTCCGCCAGGAATACCGGGCTTTTAGCCTGGATGGCTTCACGTATGGACCGCCGTGCCGTCCACAACCGTTCTTTCTGCTGCGAAGACTCTGCCACCATGATAGACTCGGGATCAACGGGAAGAATGGATTGTATCTTTTCAAGCATGCTGCCGATGGCCTCCTCGCTGCTTCCGTCAAGCTGCACCAGCAGGTGTGCCCCCGCTTCCGGGTGGGGCATGGCGTCCCCAAGGTATTCGGCCACCAGGGTGAGGGCGTCCTCTTCCATGAATTCAAGTGCGGCGGGCGACACCCTGTGTATGAGCATGGCGTGCACCCCGTCCACCGCCTCTTCAAGTGTTGTAAAAGGTATAAGAAGATCAAGAGAATGGGGGGGGACGGGGACAAGCTTCAGGTACAGCCTGGTGATAACCCCAAGTGTGCCTTCTGAACCAAGCATTATGCCGGTGAGATTATACCCGGTGGCGTTCTTGATGAACTTGCCCCCGTGAGTGATAACAGAACCGTCGGCAAGCACGAACTCAAGGCCGGTAACGTAGTCCTTGGTGGTGCCGTACTTCACCGCCCGGGGGCCGCCTGCGCACTCTGCGATGTTGCCCCCCAGTGAGCACGAATCAAGGCTTGCCGGGTCGGGTGGGTACATGAGGCCGTGTTCAAGGGCGGCCCGCTGCAGGTCGCCGGTGATCACCCCCGGCTCAACAACCGCGATCATGTTCTCCACGTCTATCTCGATAATGCGGTTCAGCTTTTCAAGTGAGAGCACCACCCCCCCTGTTACGGCGATGGCGCCGCCCGTGACTCCCGTACCCGCACCCCTTGGTATCACCGGTACACGGTGCCGGTTACAGGCCTGCAGCACGATGCGCACGTCTTCCACCGTTCGTGCGATTACCACAAGGTCGGGTGTGCCGGTGAGGTCAGATGTCTCGTCGTGGGTGTAGACCTCCAGCAGGTCACTGTCGGTAAGTATGAGGCCGGGGCCAGCCTGGCTGATTATTTCATTTTTAACGGCTTCTATGTTCATATTGGGTCCCTTATGCAATAATTATGTGAACTAACATGGTGCAGAAATATACCGGGAATTACAAATAAAAATTTTTTATCATGGGGCTTAACGGGGGTTCACGCGGAGCCGCGGAGAGCGCGGAGGGGTTCTTTCTTTATTTTCGTTTCGGCAGGTTTTTTGACAGTTCAATCTATTCAGGTTTTTTTTATGGGAGATATATTTGGCTACTGGGTTAAATATATGTATTTTCTGCCTGTAAAATCTATATCTAAAAACAACTTAACAACAATCGGTTGCTATACTAAAAAACGAAACACATCTGTAATGACCAACTCTCCGCGCTCCCCGCGGCTCCGCGTGAAACCCCATTGAGTTTGAGGACAGGGCTCTGACCCCTTTTATCAACTTGACAATGCAACACTTGTTTATTACCGTGAACAGTGTTTACATGAGGCGTTATACCATTATACCGGAGGCCACCCATGTCATTACCAGACAGGAACAACCCCTACAATTTTGACGATTTTCTCAACTGGCGCAATTCCGTTGATTATTATAAGGACGATCCCTTCTTTCAAAAAGTGGTGAAGCATTTTACCGGCAACCTGTGGGAACAGGTGCACCGTGAAGCGGAGAAGGTGTCACAAAAGGCGTCCTTCCGCTGGCGGGACATGGCAGACAGGATAGCCCTGCCTGAGGAGCGTCCCTACATGCAGCATTATGACGGCATGAATCACCGTGTCGACCGTATCGTGCGGCCCCGCGACACGGAGATGATGGAGCATGAGATATTCTCCGAGGGGCTTTTCTCGGAGAAGACCCATGCCTGGGAGAAGCTGGTGAAGATGTACCTTATCTATCAGAACGGGGAGTCGTGTATCGCCTGTCCCCTTACCTGCACCGAGGGGATGGTGGAGCTATTAAGAAAGTTTGCAGATACACCAAAGCTGAAGGGCATCCTTGAACACACCGCCGAAGGGGTGGACGGGCATTTTGCCATCGGTGCCCAGTACCTCTCTGAGATACAGGGGGGCTCTGACGTGCCCGCCAACGTGCTTGAGGCGGTAGAGGAAAACGGGCAGTGGCGCCTGTATGGCACCAAGTTCTTCTGCTCGGCCACCCACGCCGATTACGCGGTGGTGACCGCCAAGCCAAAAGGTTCGGAAAAGGTGGGCCTCTTCATCGTGCCTTCGTGGCTGCCGGGTAACAGGGAGAAGGAAAAACGCAACGGGTATACCATCGACCGTATCAAGTGGAAACTGGGTACCAGCGAGCTTACCACCGCCGAGCTCACCTTCAACGGTGCGGTGGCCTACCCCGCAGGTCCCCTTGACCGGGGGGTTGCCAACGTGGTGGGGATCGTGCTTACTTACTCACGGCTTACCGTGGGACTTTCGGCATCCGCCTTCATGACCAGGGCGGTGCGTGAGGCGAAGGAGTACGCGAAGTTCAGGGAGGCCTTCGGTATGCCCATTGGCAACTTTCCACTGCTTGCCGGGCAGATCGATGCCATAGATCACGCAGCAAAACGCTCCACCGCGGGGGCCTTCAAGGTGTACGACGAGTTTCTGCGCCTGGAGGGGGGCCTCAAGGGAGGCCTGGTGGAGGACGAGCCGGTGGAGCTTCGCCGCAGGCGGTTCAGGGTGCGTGAGCTTATCATGCTGCAGAAGATCACCGCATCACAGGACGCGGTTGACGTGATCCGCACCGCAATGTCTGTCTTCGGCGGCCACGGGGTAATGGAAGACTTCTCCTGCCTGCCCAGGCTTTACCGTGATTCAGCCGTCAACGAATTGTGGGAGGGGCCCCGCAACGTGCTGCTTACCCAGGTGCATCGTGACCTGCAGCGGGCGGCCTCGTGGTATCCGCCCGAAGAGCTGGTGGCTGATACGCTGAAGGGCTCTGACCCCGTGCTGGTGAAAGACCTGGGGGAAGAGCTGAAAGACCTGGTGTCCCATGAGAATCTTTTCACGATGGACAACAAGACCCTTGAGGTATGCAGGCGCTGGGACAGCTTCTGTCACCGGTTCTTTCATGCCTGCCAGGACATGGCCATGGCAGAGGTGCTTGCGGGTGTGAAGGAAAAGGTGTGATCAGCGGGTACTGCCTTTGCTGAAGAGGTCAGCCATGATGCGGCCAAGCTCTTTCATGTGATCAAGCAGTTCTTCACGGCTGCGGCCGGGATACTGCCAGAAGGTGATGAGTATGCCGTTAAGTGCGGCGAAGAATGCATGGGAGTACAGGCGCACCTGCTTTTGGGGCAGACCCGCTTCAAAGAGCCTGTCGAAATGTTCCAGCAGGGTGCGTTCGGCGGCGTTCAGGCGCCCGGCCTGTTCTTCGTCCAGGGACCCGTCCAGCATGAAGTGGGTCATCATCCTGAAATAGTGGCCGTTGTCGGCCAGGTACTGTATGAAGGCATCGGCCGCGTCCTGTGTGGGGTTTTTGCCCGGTGTACCGGTTATGGCGTCCAGGGTGGCGATTATTTCGTCCGCCCCCTGTAAAAAGGCCTCGATGAAAAGGGACTGCTGGTCAGGGAAATACCGGTAGATTGATGCCGGCGATATCCCCGCTTCACGGGCGATCTCACGCATGGTTACCTGGGTGAAGGGTTTGCTTCCGAAGACCCGTTCTGCCCCCTCCAGGATTATCTTTCTGCGGCTTTCCCGTTCCTGCCTGCGCATACTGCCGAATGTTGAGCTGGTATCAGTCATACCTGGTAACCTCATCTTTACGTATCAACGTGAATATAATGCTGATCATGATAAGTGTAAATACCGCCGCCGCACAGAAGGCATGGCAGAGGCCGAATATGGTGTAGAAGAAGGCCATGAACAACGGTCCCAGGGTCTGCCCGATTCGAAGGGCCATGCCGTTAAGTGACATTACCGCACCCCGGTATTCCGTTGGGGTGGAAGAGGTGAGCAGTGAAAGAAGGCTGGGGGTGTTGATACCGTTGCCTGCCCCGGTTATGAGGGCAGCAATCACCATCACCCACATCTCCTCTGCGAATGCCACTATTACGAATGAAATGGCCAGGAGAAGAAAACCGTATTTTATGAGGTTCTTCTCTGAGAACTTGTTGGTGAGCCTGGCCAGCTGTGTGGCGGCAATGGCGGTTGATACCGACATGGCTGACATCACAAGTCCTATGGTAACCGTGGTTGCGTCGAAGCGTTGTTCCATCACCAGTGGGTAATAGGTTATCATGGCCCCGTATATGAGCACGAAGGTGGCGATACTCCCGATGAAAAGGCCTATTACGTAGGGGTTCTTTATTATTTTCCATATGGAGCCGAAGTAGCTTTTCAGTTCCTGCTGCTGCAGGGGCTCGGGGTTGTTCAGCCTGAACATGACAAAAAAGGCCACAATGATGGCCGAGAAGGGCAGAAGAAAGGGATAGTTCCAGCCCAGCAGTGCCATGGCCCCGCCCAGTGAAGGATAGATGGCGGTGCCTATGCTGAGCACGCTGGCATTGTAACCGAATGCCTCGGTGCGTTCGGGGCCCTTGAAGAGGTCGCCGATTATGGTAACGTTGATGGCCCCCAGGGCGGAGGCTCCCACCCCCTGTATGAAACGGAATACCAGCAGTAACTGGAAATCACGGATAAAAAAACAGGCCCCGCCGGCAATGCCGAACACCAGCAGTGACGGTGCCAGTATCTTCTTTCGTCCTACATGATCTGAGAGTATACCAAGCAGGGGTGTGAGGATGATCCCCGGCAGGGTGAATATGGTGACCAGCATGGCCACCGAGTTGTACGGTATATTCAGTGCCTTTGCCATGTCGGGGAAGGCGGGGGCGATACTGGTGACCCCCATCACCACCATCAACGTGACGGCGAAGGCGATATGCAGGTTGGGGTCAAGGTAGAGTTTTCTTTCGGTTGTCATATACTGATATTCTTCTCCATGGAATTAACGCAAGGGTAGCCATGCTGGAATATGTTGCAAGCTAATTTCGTGAATGACCTTTGTACCTTTGGTTGCATTAAGCTTAACGGGGTTCTCACGGAGACACGGAGGCACAGAGAGTTGCTTTATTTATTATCGTTTCGTCAGGATTTTCTGTCAGTTCAATTTATTCGGGTTTTTACAGTAAAGGATATATATTTGGCCTTGGATCAGATATACATATATTATAGCCTGCTAAACCTTATTTAAAATGAAACTCCACAACTATTTATTCTCTAATATGAAGAGAAAACTGGAATGTATTGATAAACTCTCCGTGCCTCCGTGTCTCCGTGAGAACCACTCTGTTGAGCCTCATGTGATATATATGTCTTGACATTGCTCAAGTATCGTATACAATACGACATAATCCCGATTTTGTGGGTGCACAAATATACCATAAAGGTAATGAATGCAACCGAGCACGGTTCATGCAAACACATCATACTCACCATCAATAATACTCAACTTACAACGTTGCCAGTACCCTCCGTCTACTATACCTGCAGTGGCGTATATACATACCAGGAGGACAAGCCCATGTATCCTTTTAATGATAACAAGATATTTGTTCTTGATACCAACGTGGTATTGTACGATTACCGTTCCATCTATTCTTTCGAGGAACACAATGTAGTTATCCCCATAACCCTGCTGGAAGAAATAGACCGTTTCAAGCGGGGCAGCGAGATAATAAACTACAACGCCAGGGAGTTCTCACGTGAGCTTGACGCCCTCATTGGTGACCGCCTGCTGAGTGAAGGGGCCGAACTTGAGACCGGAGGCATGGTGCTGGTGGTCACCGATACACAGAAAGACGATTTTCTGCTGAACGCCTTCTGGGAGGACAACCCCGATCACCGGATCGTCTCGGTGGCCTACAACCTGGCCAACAGCTACGGGTATGACCGGGTGATCATGGTGTCCAAGGACATCAACCTGCGCATGAAGGCCAAGAGTATCGGGATACATGCCGAGGACTATGAGACCGGGAAAGTAAAGAGCATTGACGAACTGTATACCGGAAAAAACCTGGTGGAGAATGTCACAGGCACCGCCATCGACTCTCTCTACCGTCAGGGGATGATATACCCGGAGGAGGCGGGTATCAGCGACGCTCCGCTTCCCAACGAATACTTTATTCTGCGAAACGGTCACAAGAGCGCCCTCACCAGGTACAGCCACATGGAACAACTGCTGCATATTGTGGAAAAGCGCAGGGCCTACGGGATAAACCCCCGGAACGCCGAGCAGACATTTTCACTGGACGCCCTGGTGAACCCTGACATAAGCCTGGTCACCCTTTCGGGTAAGGCGGGAACGGGAAAAACCCTGATGGCCCTTGCCGCCTCCCTTGATGTGCGAAAACACTACACCCAGATACTGCTTGCCCGTCCCATTATTCCACTTTCAAACAGGGACATCGGCTACCTGCCCGGTGATATCAACAGCAAAATTGACCCCTACATGCAGCCGTTGTTTGATAACCTGGCGGTAATAAAGAACCAGTTCGACGAGATGTCACAGGATTACCGGCGTATTTCTGACATGGTGATAAACGAGAAGCTGCTCATCATGGCCCTCACCTATATCAGGGGGCGAAGTCTTTCAAGGGTATACTTTATAGTTGACGAGGCGCAAAATCTTACTCCACACGAGGTGAAAACCATAATTACAAGGGCGGGGGAGGGGACAAAAATAGTGTTCACCGGCGACCCATACCAGATAGACACCCCTTACCTGGATTCACGCAGCAACGGCCTCACCTACCTCATCGACAAGATGAAGGGTCAGAGCATATACGCCCACGTCACCCTGGAGAAGGGAGAACGCTCAGAGCTGGCCGACCTGGCGTCAAGCCTGCTGTGAGAGGCGTCACAATACTTCATGTTTACTGTTGACGGCCTGTTACTCAAAAGCCCCCTAAATCCCCCCATGGGGGACTATTAAAGATATCATTATGAATTATGATTTTTGATAATACTAATGGTATCATAAATTAAAACTGTAAAATCTGTGTATATTCCTCCACACAGCTCAGTACGTGTCTAGCGAAACTGATGGCTAAAAGTCGCATATCGGACTTAATCATAGGTTATATGTATAGAGGTCGTGAAGTCCCCCTGAGGGGGATTTAGGGGGCGTAGGGTCAAAGCCCCATCCTCTTGAAGACCTCCATGGCCTCGTATTCGGCCATTCCCAGCGAATCGTAGAGTTCGGCGGTGCCCCGGTTACGGGCCTCAGAGCGCTGCCAGAATTCCCTGCTGTCAACACCGGGAAACAGCGGACGGTCCTTCTGGGACTGGTGCTTGAATATGGCACGCCGCTTGCGCTGCAGCTCGGCGGGGCTTAAGGGTACCGCCATGTCAACGTCGGCGATGCCCCATTCCTGCCAGGCGCCACGGTAGAGCCACACGTAGCAGTCTTTCATCCACTTCTCTTTTTTCAGTTTATTCAACGCAGCCAGCACCGCCTGGAAACAAACCCGGTGGGTGCCGTGGGGATCGGAGAGGTCGCCGGCAGCGTACACCTGGTGGGGCTGTATCTCCTGTAAAAGATCCATGATGATTTTCACGTCCTCGTCGCTCAAATTTTTCTTCTTTACCGTACCCGTCTGGTAAAAGGGAAGGTTGAGAAAATGCACGTGGGAGTCGGGGATGCCCACGAAGCGGCAGGCCGCCTTGGCCTCACCCTCCCGAATGAGCTTCTTGATGGCCAGCACGTCGTCGCTGTCGGTCTCGGTGGGCTTCTTGCGTAAGATGGATTCACGCACCCGGTTGTAGAATTCATTCGCCTCTGTGTAGGGACGGTCAAACTCGGTGACCAGGTCGCTGACAAAATCGGTGAAGCGCACCACGTCGTCGTCGAACACGGCGATGTTGCCGGAGGTCTGGTAGGCCGCGTGTACCTGGTGGCCGTGGTCAACCAGCCGGTTAAAGGTGCCCCCCATTGAGATGACGTCATCGTCCGGATGGGGGCTGAAGATGACCACCCTCTTGGGGAAAGGCACGGCCCGCTCGGGCCTGCTGGTGTCGTCGGCGTCTGGCTTGCCGCCGGGCCAGCCGGTGATGGTGTGCTGCAGCTCGTTGAACACCCGTATGTTAATGTTGTAGGCGGGGCCCCGGTCGGCGATGAGATCGTGCATGCCGTTGTCGGCGTAGTCGCGGTCGGTGAGTTTCAGTATGGGCTTGTCCACCTTCTCGCAAAGCCATACAACACCCCGGCGTATCATGCGGTCAGCCTCCCACTCACAGTCACCCACCAGCCAGGGGGTCTTAACCCTGGTGAGTTCCGCCGATGCACCGCTGTCCAGCACGAAGGTGCAGTCACGGTGCATTTGCAAGTACGTGGCGGGGATGCTCTCGGAGACTTCACCCTCAACCGCCTGCCGTATCACCGGCGCCTTGTTCTCACCCCATGCCAGCAGCACCACCTTCTTCGATTTCATGATGGTGCCAACCCCCATGGTGATGGCCCTCTGGGGAACGTTCTCCTCCCCGTAAAAATCGCTGGCGGCATCTGCCCTGGTGATGTGATCAAGAAATATAAGACGGGTGGGGGACGTGGCTGGCGACCCCGGCTCGTTGAACCCGATATGCCCCGTGCGGCCGATACCCAAAAGCTGCAGGTCAATGCCGCCGCTTGCTTCTATCCTGGCCTCGTATTCCCTGCAGTATAGATCGGAAGAGCACACGTCTGAACTCCAGTCACTCCGGAGAATCTCG
>CAZVRB010000026.1:17866-35120 GCA_964629365.1 uncultured Leptospiraceae bacterium | reverse complement strand
GCAGCATACAGGCCCTGCGGCTGGAATATTATGAATTCTTCAGCAGGTTCTACGATGGGAGCGGCACGCCATTTGTTCCATTCTCGTTAAAGCAGCCTGCTGCATGAAGGGGAGGTAGCTATGGTCAGACCCGGAGTTATTGCCGCGATATTTATGGGATCCATGATACTGTTCATGTTGATGGCAATGGAACTTGTGGCATCATCTGATACCATACCGCCGGGGGAGTATACGGAAGAGGCGGTCATAGGAAAAACCGGCTCGGCCAACATTACCCATGCATTCTACGCGGCCATGGGATCGGTGGGGATATCGTGTATCATGAGCGGGTACGCCCTTGCCAGGATCGGTTCGGCAGCACTTGGTGCCATGAGCGAGAAACCCGAGTTGGGAGGAAGGGCGCTCATCTTTCTGGGGATGGCAGAGGGGATCGCCATCTACGGGCTCATTATTGCCATTATGATACTCAACAGCGTGTGAAGGGAGTACATCCATGCGGGTTGCCATCATAGGAGACATGCATACGGTAACCGCCTTCAGGGTGGCCGGTGTGGAGGGGTTTCCTGCCGATGCGGCCACGGCTGGTGATACGCTGCGCAGGCTGTTTGAAGATGGCAATTACTGCATACTTGCGATTACCCGGGGGCTTGCAGAAAGCCTGGACCCTGAACTGGTGCACCGGATACGACACAGCACCACGGCCATATTCATGGAGGTGCCTGCCCTTGATGATGAAGAAGGTTTCAGGGGAGGGATTATGCAGGTGCTCACCGAGGCGCTTGGAATAGAGATGCAGGAACGGTAAATGAATAAGGACAATATAACCATAACAGGAAACGGGGAAGAGCTTGTTGGTGCCATAGGGGAAGAGTCACGGGCCCGTGTGGACGCAATAACCGCAAAGGCAGAGAAGGATATACGGGAATTGTCCGACAGCACCGAGAAAGAACTTGAGAAATTCAGAACTGCCATCGCCGCGGAAACGGATGAAAGAATAGCAAGACAAACCCGGATACTGGAAAACCGGATGGCCCTTGAATCAAAAAAATTGAAGATGCGGGTGATGGATGAATATGCCGACGAAATACTGGCAGTGGTGATGGATGAACTGAGAAATACATTCAAAAAAATGTACGTGGAATTTATTGAAACAACATTCAACGATGGCATTACGACCTGCAAGAAATATCATTGTGACATGGTCAGGGTACATGTAAACCCGGAGGATGCTGAACTTGTTAGTTCTATGGTGGAGAAATTTCCCGAAGACAGCGAAAGGCATCTGAAACTGCAGGTACAGCCGGATGATGTTATAGGGGCGGGTATACTGCTGGAGCCGGATAAAGAAGGGATCCTTTTTAATTATACCCTCGAGAGGGTGCTGTTCAGAAAAAGAAAAGATATCAGGCGGATGTTTCACCGGTTTCTCATGGAAAAGGGGGAAAGTGATGTGCTGAAGGCGGCGGACTATGAGTGAAAAGAATCATATCACCGGCACCATTACAAGTGTGAACGGCCCCATCGTGAAAGTGCAGGGGATGGACGGGGCCGGGATGATGGATATTGCCGAGGTGGGGCCCAACAGGTTAATAGGTGAGATAATACGCCTGCACGAAGACGTGGCCATCGTGCAGGTATACGAGGATAATACGGGCCTGCGTCCGGGTGACCGTGTTGTCTCAACCGGAATGCCTCTTTCGGCAACCCTGGGTCCGGGTATAATCTCAAACATATATGACGGGATACAGCGCCCCCTTGAGGAAATCGCCCGGCAATGCGGAGCATATATCACCAGGGGTGTGAAACTTTCTCCACTGGAGGTACACAGGAAATGGGAATTTGTACCCTCCATGAAAGAGGGTGAAAAGGTTGCCGGCGGAACAATTATCGGCATGGTGCAGGAAACACCAATGGTGGAACACAGGATCATGGTTCCACCGGGCGTTGGCGGACGTCTAACCTTTCTTGCCCCACAGGGTGACTATACAATCGAAGATCATCTCTATACCGTTGAGAATGGTAAGGTACCCTTCAAGGGCAGTATGAAAATAACATGGCCGGTGCGTATGCAGCGGGCCTGTGCCAGGAAGATACGTTCAGAAAGCCCACTGGTTACCGGGCAGCGGATCATTGATACATTTTTTCCCCTGGCAAGCGGGGGTACCGCTGCCATTCCCGGGGGCTTTGGTACGGGAAAAACCATGACACAGCATGCCCTGGCCAAGTGGTGTAACGCCGATATAATCGTCTACATCGGCTGCGGTGAACGGGGAAACGAGATGACGGAGGTGCTCAATGATTTCCCCGAACTTGTTGATCCAAGAACAGGCAGGGCCCTCATGGAACGGACGGTAATGATTGCCAATACCTCCAACATGCCGGTTCCCGCCCGTGAGGTGAGCATCTATACGGGGGTAACCATCGCTGAATATTACCGTGATATGGGATACCGGGTAGCGGTTATGGCAGACTCAACCTCCCGCTGGGCAGAGGCCCTGCGGGAACTGTCAAGCAGGCTTGAGGACATGCCGGCTGAAGAGGGCTTTCCTCCATACCTTGCCACAAGGCTTGCTGAATTCTACGAGCGGGCGGGGATGGTTGAGAACATGAACGGGAGCGAGGGTTCTATTTCAATCGTTGGGGCGGTATCTCCCCCGGGAGGTGATTTCTCAGAGCCCGTCACCCAGCATACCACACGTTTCGTAAGATGCTTCTGGGCACTTGACAAGGTGCTGGCTGACGCACGGCATTATCCATCCATAAGCTGGATAGAAAGCTACAGCGAATATTCTGAGGATGTGCTGCCCCTGTGGGAGCACATCGATATGGAATGGAAAGATTTGCGGGTGGACGCCCATAACCTGCTGCTTGAAGATAACCGGCTGCAGCAGATCGTCAAGTTAATAGGCCCGGACGCCCTGCCGGCGGGTCAGCGGTTTGTGCTTTTTTGCGCTGAGCTTCTGAAAAACGGATACCTGCAGCAGAACTCCTTTGATCCCAACGACATGTTCTGTACTCCCGAGAAGCAGGTGAAGCTCTTGCGCTGTATCATGCGGGCCTGGCAACGGGGAAAGGAAATCCTGGTCAAGGGAGTGCCCCTGCAGGAGATAATGGCCCTGCCGCAGATGGCGGCCATGGTGCGCCTGAAATCAGAGGTTTCCAACGATGAGCTGGATGAAATAGACCGGTTCATGAAGGAACTTGATGTGACCCTGGGAGCGCTTGAACGGGAATGGGAACATCACGAAGAATCGGGGAGCGCGACATGACATTCGATATAGATTACAGGGGACTTCAGTCCATCAGCGGACCCCTCGTGTTCGTTCAGGGAATTCGCGATGTGGGACTGGGGGAGATAGTTGAGCTGCGTGACAGTGGGGGTGACCTGCGCATGGGGCAGGTGCTGGAGGTTGACGAGGACAGGGCGGTGGTACAGGTTTTCGAGGGTACTTCGGGGCTCTCCCTCAACGGCACGGTGACCACTTTCACCGGAAGTATACTGGAGATCCCGGTTCACCGCAGCATGCTGGGACGTGTGTTTGACGGCCTTGGCAGGCCCATCGATGATGCCCCCGAAGTGATTTCGGACAGGGTGATGGACGTGAACGGCACACCAATAAACCCCTGTATGCGTGAGTATCCCCGTGATTTCATACAGACAGGTATATCCGCCATTGACGGCATGAACACCCTCATTCGCGGGCAGAAGCTTCCAATCTTTTCGGGAAGCGGCATGCCGCATAACCATATAGCCGCCCAGATAGCCCGCCAGGCAAAACTGCTTACCAGCGAAGAAGAATTTACCGTGGTATTTGCCGCCATGGGGGTGAAGTTCGATGTTGCCAACTTTTTTATACGTTCCATTGAGGACAGCGGGGTGCTGGCAAGTGCTGCCATTTTTTTAAGCCTTGCCGATTCACCCTCCATAGAACGCCTGGTGACACCGCGTGCGGCCCTAACCCTTGCGGAATACCTCGCATTTGAAGAAGAGATGCACGTACTGGTTATCCTTACCGACATGACCAACTACTGCGAGTCACTGCGTGAACTTTCAAGCTCGCGGGGTGAGGTCCCGTCCAGGAAAGGATATCCCGGCTATCTTTACAGCGACCTTGCCGCTATCTACGAGCGGGCAGGCCGCATAAAGGGGAAAAATGGATCCATCACGCAGATTCCCATACTTACCATGCCCAGTGATGATATATCCCACCCGGTGCCGGATCTTACGGGGTATATAACTGAAGGCCAGATCGTACTGGAGCGTGAGCTCTTTAATCGTGATATCTATCCCCCCATAGCCGGGCTTCCATCCCTGTCACGACTGATGAAAGACGGAATAGGAGAGGGGCGGACAAGAAAAGACCATGCCGGCGTGGCGGCGCAATTGTTTGCCTGTTATGCCAGGGTAAAGAGGATACGCTCACTTGCTGCCATTGTGGGGGAGGAGGAGCTTTCCCCCCTTGACAGGGAATATCTCGATTTCGGTGAGCAGTTTGAAAAGCGTTTTCTCTCCCAGGGGGTTTTCGAAAACAGGGACATCGAGACCACCCTTAACCTGGGCTGGGAGATGCTGTCACTGCTGCCCAGAGAAGAGCTGTACAGAATATCCAGGGAGGACATTGACCGGTATTATATCCCTGAAGGAAAGAGTGACTGATATGCCGCAATCCAGTATGCCCCCCACCAAGACCAGCCTCAGAAAGATAAAGGACGAGCTGGAGTTTGCCTACGAGGGATTTGAACTGCTGAAACAGAAGCGGGAGATACTGGTGGCAGAGATCATGAAAGACATCAACAGGACAAGACAGGTAGAGAAAAATGTCACAGAAGGCTTTTCCCGTTTGTACCGGGAATATAAAAACGCGTCAGTAGAAATGGGATCGGGAACACTGCTCATGAAAAGCTTCTCGGAACGTCGCAGGTATTTTGCCAGGATGTCATTTACACGGTTCATGGGACAGCAAATACCTTACGTTGACCTGCAGGTAAAGAAGATAGCACTGTATTCGGGCATGCATGGCACAAGTGTATCATATGATGCCGTGAAGATCGAGGGACAGAACCTCCTGGCAGACATGGCACAATATGGCTCACTGTGTACCCGGATATTGCTGCTTTCTGAAGAACTGAAAAAAGTACAGCGACGGGTGAATGCCCTTGAGAATATCATGATACCTGAGAATGAAGAGGAAAAAAAATATATAACGGAACGGTTGGAAGAAATGGAAAGGGAGGAGTTTTTTGTAAAAAAGTTACTGAAACAACGGCAGAAATGATCCCGTAAGAAGTAGAATCTATTTTATGTGAAAAATGAGAAGGGGAATATCTACCATTTTCAGTATCTTCTCTGAGCAGTTTGTATGCATCAGGTGGTCTATTCCTTTCCTGGCATGTGTTCCAAGAATGATAAGATCCACATCAAGTTCTTGAGCCCGGTCGGCAATTTTTATATGAGGTATACCAACATCTATAATAGGCTCAATATCCTTGAAGTCACTGGAAAATTTTTTTATATAGTTTTCCATTTCCTGCAGTGTGTCTTTCACCGCCCTGTCCCGAAACTCTTCCCATAACTGGTACGCGTCTGAATAGAATGATAAACGGGGCATATCATGTATAACATGTAACATGTAGATGCTGGCGTTATACTTTCCGGCTACCATCAGGGCTTTTTCAAAAACATCAGAGGGGTCCTCGGTGAAATCAAGGGCTAACAGTATTTTTCTTGATTTTTCCATATGGTCTGCCTCCAACTTGTTAGGGTAACGGGAATATCAATTGCAATAATATTCCCGGCTTACCTGATCTTGAATTCTTCGATCAGGTAATGAATGCACTGGTTTTCTTCTTCGGTGATCTCTACTATTTCAAAACCGTTTAAAAAGAATTCGCGGGAAGCATCTTCTGATTTTGTCCATTTACAGACGGCTGAAAACTCAATAAATTCATGTTCACCAAGTGTGTCCTTACACCTGGCGCAGGATGGGGCTTTCATTCGCAGCCTGTATTCCCGTCCTTCATCAAGCGGGTATTCTGACATGATCATGATTCCCTCACGTGAAACATCGATTAAATAACCAATGAAGTTATCATTTTCAAATACCCTGAGGTAAAAGGTAAGGTAGATTCTCTGGTGAGTTCTTGACGCGTGTTTCATGGTGTACCTCCCTGCCGTGAAAGTACAAGAAGTACATAGGCGATCTACCATGAATAATATAGAAAAGACAGGGCCTGTTCAAAAAAATATCATGAATATTTAATAAAAAATGTGCAATGTGAATACTAATTCTTGAAAAGAAAGGTACCCTCAATCTTATCCCTGTCAACAGGACCGAAGGTTCGGCTGTCCATGCTGAAGTCGAGGTTGTCAGAGAGTATAAAGAAGTTTCTTATCTGCATCTTCATGGGGGGCATGGAATCCCTGCGGGTGAACTTCGCGGGGAACTGTCTTTTGTCCTCCCATGTTACTTCCCAGTCACCTTTCAGTGCTTTTCCGTTTACGAGGATGGTCTTTTTGCGTACTTCAACCATGTCATCAGGCAGTGCGATTACCCTGCCAGTGATGTAATGATCGGATTGAAGGGGACTCTCGTAGAGAACTATATCACCTTTACCAGGCGTGCCGGTGGTGAGAAACCACGCGGTTTCTCCCTTCATGATGGTGGGCTCCATGGTGTTGTCGGTAAGCTGAAATGGGGTGATAAATATCCGGGTGAGTATCACCCCCACCAGGATACCTGATAGAACCAGGACCAGCAGTGCCAGTTTCCTGTAGGGTTTTTCCCTGGAAGTGTACAGTTCCATTACGTATATGTCCTTATTTCAATGTTTTCATGGCTTCGTTAAAACCAGGCAGGGATCGCCGTATTACTTCTTCGGGTATACAGTAGGTGAGCCTGAAATACCCTGGGCCGCCAAAACCGCTGCCGGGCACTGCCAGGATATTGAATTTCAGAAGATGCTTTACGAATGCAACGTCATCTTCCATTGGTGACTTGCAGAAAATATAGAATGCCCCTTCAGGGTCGGCGAAGGAATATCCCGCCTTGCGCAACCCTTCTGTAAGTACATCTTTCCGGCGCTGGTATGCTTCGATGTGTACCGTTTCTTCTGTTAACCGGGCCACAACCCGCTGCATAAACGCGGGGGCATTTACGTATCCCAGTATCCTGTTGCTTAAGATGCAGCCGGACATCAGGTTGTCCACGCCTGGAATGGCAGGATTCAGGGCAACGTAGCCGATACGTTCACCAGGAAGAGAAAGTGATTTTGAATACGAGGTCACCACAATGGAGTAGGTATAGTTTTTCAAAATGCTTGGAACTTCTACCCCGTTGTACACTATCTCACGGTATGGCTCATCGGCGATAAGATATATGATGCGTCCGGATTTCTTCTTTATGTCGGATAACATGCTTCCCAGTTCCCTGATGGTGCTTTCGGGATAGACCCTGCCGGTTGGGTTATGGGGTGAATTGATGAGAATTGCCCGGGTTCTATCGGTGATAGCGTCTTTAATGGCCGCAACATCAAGGGAGAAGTCTTCCTTTGTATCGGCCAGTACCATCTTGCCCCCGTGGTTGGTGATGTAAAAACCGTATTCAACGAAATATGGCCGGGGAACGATTACCTGGTCGCCCTGGTTGAGAATGGTCTTAAGCACAACATTAAGGCCCCCTGCCGCACCGCATGTCATGATGACATGAGAACCCAGTATTTCTATGTCGTGTTCCCTGCTCACCTTGCCTGCAACGGCTTCACGAACGCCCGGGTAGCCGGCATTGGGCATATATCCATGAATGCCTGCAGGGTTCTCACCGGCGAGGTCTTTGATCACCTCGTAGAACTTTTCAGGTGGGGGCACATCGGGATTTCCCAGGCTGAAATCAAACACGTTATCCTCGCCATGTTTTGCCTTCAGCTTGGCCCCTTCTTCGAACATCTTTCGAATCCAGGATGATTTTTCCATTGAATCCATGATGTATGTTGAAACTGTCATTTCCTGCTCCGTATGTATAATTATGGGTGTCCCGGTAAATACTGATTCTAATCAAAAATACAGGTACACTATAACATATTAAACACGATCATGTAAAGAACATGTAAAGATGATATAAAATGAATTGAATCATTTCAGGTGACCATCCAGAAATCAAGTATTTTTCTTTGCTTTATTTAGTTGACAATAAACGGGGCATAGTTATTTTCTGAATATCATGCATATGATATCAATAAAAGGAGATATGCAACAATGGCTGATGAAGTACAGGCAAACGAGAATACTGAAGAAGTAAAAGAAACCGTGGCAGAAGAAAAAGCTGTAGAAGAAAAAGCACCCGAGCAGGCACCCGAAAAAGAAGCTCCTGCGGAAGAAAAAGCACCGGAAGAGGCAGCCGCAGAAGAAAAAGCGCCGGAAGAGACCGTTGCAGAAGAGCCAGCACCCGCTGAAGAGAAAGCTCCTGAAAAGGCAGCAGCTGAAGAAGCTCCGGCAAGTGCCCCTGCGCCCGAACAGAAGAAAAAGATCAACAGGTTGACACCTGAAGAGCTGAATAAGAAGATCAAGAAGATTGAAGAATCAGGGCAGGTGAAGTCAAGGTATTATAAGCACCTGGTGCAGAGAAAGAACGAAATGGAAAAGGCATCGTTGTAATTATTGCTTCAGGCTTTCTCCGAGAATGAGATCAAGACTGATAGACCTGAACATCTTCATCTGTTCGTCTGAAATATTGCTGACGGTGTAGGTCTTCCCCAGTTTCTCAATGTTTTTTTTCAACTCGATAAGTAATCCTATCCCGGCAGAGTCAATGTAATAAACCTGTGAAAGGTCTACATGCATATGGTCCGGGACGGGGATAATTTTATCTTTTATCACGTCTTTTATGGCATACGACGTGTACAGGTCGAGATCCCCCTCGATCTTGACCTGGTATCCTGTCGCATCTCTATCGATAGTAAAATTCATAATTTATATCCTGTTGTAATCAGCCACCTGGTATACTACTTTCATGTCTGAATTATGCCACAATTTTTTCTAATAATATCAAAAATAATTTTATTAGTAGACTGAACAGTATACAACACCCTGTATCAATAAATACATTAATGAAAAGGGCTGTTTTTTATTATTCACTATAATTATCCGCGTTAATCTGTGTTTATCTAGCGAAGCGGGCGGTTTCATATAAAATGAGTCTTACTTCTTTACACAGAGAAGGTATTCGTACTTGAATACGTCTTCAACGAACTGGCGAATGATCTCATGTTCATCGCGTGAGCTTGAACCGGATGTCATAACAAATCGAACAAGGGGAGAAAGCTCACAGTGCAGAATATCGTTGAAGTTTCCCCTCTTCACATCGTACCCGTGATATTGTGCCACCTTTTGAATATCAGAAAACCTGATAGTATATTCATCGTGTCCGTGCAGTGAAATTTTTTCAGGGTTGTCAGAGGCGGATATCTCTACAAGCCTTTTCCATTCATCCGGAACACGGGCTTCACAACTGTGTTCACTCATGAATATACAGGGTATGCCCGCGGCAGCCAGTTTTTCCATGGCCATTGCCGCCCCCAGGTTGAAAGAGAAGGTCTCACCTGCGGGGGGTGTTAGTGAATATTTTGTATACAGTTCTTTTACCAGGGCGATGCTGCTGTTGCCCGGTTTCTTAGCATCTTCAAGGGACGACCGGGGGATATTGCACAGTGTGGGAAAATCTCCCACGTTCTCATTCATCACGGCAAGCTGGTATTGCCGCAGGGTGCCGGCGTCTACCTGTTGAAAATCTGATAGAATAAATTCACAATCATGTTCTGCAAGTCTTTCTTTCTGGGCCTTAAGCAATGCGGGAGATATGTCAATCATGGTGGCTTTCGCGGCAGGCATACGCGAAAGCAGGTCTTCCATGAGGTTGCCGTACCCGCCGCCGATCTCAACGATTTTTTCAATCGCATGTACGGGTATATGGTCTTTCAGAAAATCATACAGCAGGTTGCCATAAGAATCGGCTTTTTGAAGAACCTTTCTGCAGTGGCTGTTTGCGGGATGGAGCATGTTGCATACGGTAACCTCCCAGCCCAGGGTTTCCAGGGATCCCTGGTGATAGCCGGATGTATCATTTACGTAAACTGTCATACTGGATATCCTGTGGAGGCATGGGGGTATATGCCGGGTATGAACAAATAAAGAAACCCGCGAGAATAATTATGGCAAGAATAATCAGGCCGACCAGAACCACCCGTTGCTGCTGTTTCGCAGGCAGCAGTTTGAAATTCTGGACGGTGTATTTTGCGTTAAGAACAGAAGTTATTACTTTTCTTTTGATATCTGCATATACTTTTGAGAGATCTTTTTCGCGTTTCGTATTTTTTTTCGTGTTCTGCTGGTAGGCAACGTCGAACCTGGCATTATCATACAGACTGGAATCATCAGGATCGGCGGTAAAATCGTAGCCGCATTTACAGCGTACATTTATAGTGCCCCTGTCGATGGGGAATCTCAGGGGCCTCTGGCATGAAGGGCAATTCTTTATAAGATACATTTCGTATTAGACAACCATTTGAAAGAAGTGTTACATTATTTCCCCGGCTTTCTGCATCACCTCGGGGATCTCTGAGTAAATTTTTTCCAGCTCATCCTCTGACAGACCGGTTGCATCGATAGCCTCGGGTTTTAATTCGTGAAACAGGCCGTCGCTGCCAATTCCGATGCCCGCCATGAGACAAATGGTATTGGCCACGTGTACAATGGACACAGGTACTATGTACTCTTTGGGGGCCAGCTGAGGCTCATGATGATGCCGTACAATGGCCCGCAGTATGGGAGGGAACTGCCATTTCTCGAGCACCCGTTCCCCTATTTCCTGGTGATCAAATCCCATCACATCCTTCTCTGCTTCCTGGAAGGTGATATTTCTCTCTTCTACAGTAGTAAGAATATCCTTGAATGTGTTCTGCACGAAAAGTGCCAGTACTGTTTTTCCCACATCGTGAATAATGCCGCCGGTAAATACTTCGTCGGATATATCTCTTCTCTTTTTCATGAGGGCTATATTCTTTGAGACCATCGCTACAGCCACTCCGTGTTTCCAGAGTTCTCCCCGGGCGAGGTCATATCCCATAATTACCTTGTTGAGAACCGCCTTTGTGGTAGCAAGCACCACCATGTCTTTCACTTCACGAATGCCCAGGATCACAATGGCCCGGTCAATTGACGCAATTTCTTTTCCCTTGCTGAAATAGGCGGAGTTACATAACTTCAAAATGTTGGCAGTAATAGCCTGGTCTTTAACGATTTCATCGGCTACTTTTTTGAAGTCAACATTGGGATCATTCACCATATTGATTATCTTGCTTACCACGTCGGGAAGTGATGGTAACTGGTCAAGATTGTCTACTATGTTTTCTAACCTTTGTTTAATATGCGAGTGCATTGATGTATCTCCATTTAAAAGTTATCTTACACCTTGTAGTATAATTGTTCATTTCCGGCGGCCTTCACCTTCATTCTTCCGTCTTCCAGAAAAAAATCGATAACCCGACCAACATTGCCGCCTATGTCTTCAGCTACCACGTTGATGCCGCTGGCTTTCAGGGCCTCCCTGGTTGATATCACATTGTTGTCCCCGATATTTGAAAGCGAGGCTGATGACTTGAACTTGAACATGGAGGAACCGCCCGCGATCTTTGCAGTCATGAATTCTTTACTGCACCCCTGTTTCAGCATTTTTTGAATGAGCATGGGGATGGCGGTATCGGCGTATTTTTCGTCATTGCCTTTTCCGTTGTTCTTTGGAAGCAGTATATGGGCCATCCCCCCGATTTTTTTGGAGCGGTCATAGATGCATATGCCCACACAGCTCCCCAGGATGGTACGCAATACTGCTGGATTTTCTGCTGACCCAATCTGGGCTACTCCGATATTGATCAAGTTGTTCATCCCGGTTTCTCTACTTTTAATTATTTTTACTTAAAGCGATTTGTAGTATTAAGATACATTGTGTATATAGTGTAGCCCTTCTTTGTATTTTGTCAAGGCAATATAGTAAGAGGGAAAAGCGGTTGATGAAGAGTGATGAGAAAGGGTTATTCTGTTGACATTTCAGAATAAGTGCATAGGTTCGCATTATTCAAAAAAAATTTGTGACGGGAATATGGTATGAAAGCGGTAAAGCGCATCAATACAGTTCTTGAAAAGATAGATGCTGACCGGGCAAACAAAACGGGTGATATATACCTCAACAGGGTAAAAGAAACTTTTATTACCTTCGATGACATCGTGACTATACCCCGCATACCGGTGAAAGAACTTCCGCAGGACATGGCTGCCGGCATCATGGAAGATCTATCCGGCATTATCCCGGAGTTTCTGCGCAATCACGTGCTTCTTGAAAAAAGGCAGCCCCCCTCAGAGGTGCACAGCATACACCTGGTGCAGCGTATAGAGGGAAAAATACTGGATTTTTATCATATATTTCGTATACACCTGCAATTCGGAGGGGACACCTCGGCCATTGTGCGGCAGGGAACTTCAGATCTGTATCCCTCGTTTATCACCAATCGTGTGTATTATACCTCAAGGCTGGTGCCGGGTAAGAAAGCAGGGGATAGCGGCAGTACCGTTGATTCACTTAAACTGAAAGATCGGCTTGACACCGAATCAGACCAGCATTTTCATACCTTCGCCATTTTTGACGATGTGGAAACGGGAAGCCTTACCCGGCAGCTTCTTGCCGGTGTTCCCGATGATATATTTAAGGTATCAACAGCCCTGTATCCCTTCGTGGTGTTCGATTACTTTACCGCCTGCATGAATATTCTCAACCCCACACAGGCTGCCATAGAAGAGGCAGTCGATATCTTTGAACCACTCTTTTTCGTTGTTGCCGGCGGTTTTGTGCCCCCCGCCACGCTGGCATCCGGGCATGATCTTACAGAAATGTTTTCCGGCAGGCTTGCACTGGAAGAAGACCGGGTGAGGGTTACCCCTGAATTCACCGCGCAGCTGGGTGACTATTTTTCAGGGGTGGGTGTTGAGAGGGACGATGAACTGGCGGTGAAGGGATGGTGGAGGTTCGTCTTTGAAGGGTAGCACAGGTATTCTCATGCTTCTCTGCGTGCTGCTGGCAGCGGGATGCCTGCCCCGTGAAGTGGCAGTTGTTGAAATGGCCACCGGCCAGTCCCTCACCCCCGACGGGGAGGTGATTAACACATCACACAGGTATGTATTCAAAAAACCATCAAGGCCGGGCACCCATCGGGATCTGTATAACCATGTATACTTTCAGGGTGACACCCTTTGCTTCAGCCTGCGCTTAACCCGGCCCCTGAAATCACCGTCAATCCATGCCATAATTCGTGATCCCCAAACAGGTATTAAAACAGAGGTTGAGCGCCTTGAAACAGCAGGAAAACGGGTATACGGCTTTTCGCTGATCGGTTCAATACTTGAAAATTTTCACCGGGGCCCCATGGATAATAAAGCAGATATATCCAGCTGGGAAGGCCGTCGTGTCCCCTGCATTATTGAAATTCGTATTGTTGAGGGCGAAACCGTGATACAGAAGAGTATCAGCACCAGCTTTGAAATATCCTTCAGGAATACCGACGATTAAGTACTCACAAATATGTCACATAATACCGATAGTCTCTAATAACTGTTAACTTTAGCATTACTACAGGCACTACGACACAGTTCTAAACTGAAAATTGATACGCAACTGTAATCATCCATATTTTCTCTGTGTCTCTGAGTCTCTGTGGTTTCCACAACAAAACGGAGGAAGCATTGCAGGCAGGTGAATCTGAAAAGATGGTGGTACGTTTCTGGGGTGTCCGGGGATCTATACCCACGCCGGGAAAAAAGTTCGTGAAATACGGCGGCAACACGTCCTGCATGGAAGTGCGGTGTGGTAGTACCATCCTGATATTTGACGCGGGAACGGGTATTCGTGAACTTGGACTGGCGCTGAACAAAGAATTCGCCAATACCCCCGTTACCATTCACCTGTTTATCGGGCATACCCACTGGGACCATATACAGGGATTTCCATTCTTTGCCCTTGCCTACCGGCCCGATGTGACGCTGTACCTCTATGGGGGACACAGCGTGTCCACCCTTGAAAAGCTGATACTGGGGCAGATGGACCGTGAGTACTTTCCCATAACCCTGCTGGAGATGTCAGCACGCCTGCATTTCGTGGAAATGAAGCGTACCCCCATCACCATAGACAACATCACCATTCATTATACCTACCTGTTTCACCCCGGCCTTTCCCTGGGATTTCGCGTTGAATACGGGGGGCGGACATTTGTGTATGCCACCGACAACGAGGTGTTAAACGATCCCGACCTGGGTGAATACAACATGGCAAACCTGGGCAATCTCATACATGATGCCCACATGCTGGTAACCGATTGCCAGTATTCTGACGAAGAATACGATAACAAAGTCGGGTGGGGACATTCCTCCATACTGCAGGTATCACAGCTTGCCGAAAGGTTCAGGGTGAAAAAGCTGTATGCCTTCCATCACGACCCCCTGCACACCGACCGGGACGTGGGGAAGATGGTTCGAAAAGCCCGCCGCCGGAAAAAAACTTCCATGAAGATCTACGGCGCCCGGGAAGGCGATACCGTCCGCCTCCTGTAATTGTTTTCGTGGAATAATGATCACCTGATGGCATGATGCCTAACAGGGGTTCTCACGGAGACACGGAGACACAGGGAGTCGCTTTCGTTATTATCATTTCGTCAGTATTTTCTATCAGTTCAATCTTTTCAGGTTTTTACAGTAAGGGATATATATATGGCTTTGGAATAGATATAAATATAACTTAGCCTGTTAAAACATATAAAAAAAGAAACCCTGCAGCTATTCATTTTCGAATATAACGTGATAACCGGAATGTATTGAAAAACTCTCCGTGCCTCCGTGTCTCCGTGAGAACCCCTGTTGAATCCTTATCTTACTTAAAGCCCCGGTATAGTCATAAAACAATTTATTATAGTTTTCGCAACATTCCCCAATGTCTTTGTTTTTTAATTGACCGGACGGGGGATAGTTGGTACAGATTTATGAGAATGTAAACCCTGACCATAAGTGTGAATATGAAAACAACTCTGAAAAACCGTTACCTGCTGATGCGTCACGGGAAGAGCAGGTCAAATGCCGAGAGCAAAATAATCAGTCTTCCATCTACCGGGATACACGGGTACGGCCTTACCGATGAAGGGCGCAGCCAGGTGCTGCGGTCCATAGATTCAAGCGGCGATATTTCTAATGTAGACATCATATACACCTCTGATTTTCTGAGGGCCAGGCAGACGGCAGAGATCGTTGCGGCCGCTGCCGCCAGGTCGTACATGATCACCACCCCCCTGCTTCGTGAGAGATTCTTTGGCGACTTCGAGGGCACGGCCCACGCCAATTACGAAAAGATATGGGACCTCGACTGCCGGGAGGAGGATACCTCGTGCTACAACGTGGAGCCCTTATGGCAGCTGCGTGACCGCACCTTTCAGCTGCTGACAGGATGTGAAAAACGGTATACCGGCAAAAACATACTCTTCGTATCACACGGGGATACCCTGCAGGTGCTGTATGCCACCGCCATCGGATACGCGGTATCCAGGTTCAGGGAGCCTGAAGAATTTTCCAACGCCGAAATTCGTGTGCTTCCCGAAGAGATAGACGTCCCAGGCATTGAGGAAGACGGCGGTGAGTGAGAGGGCCGGGCATTATTTTAACTGGTGTGAAAGCCGGGCCTTCGGCACGCTTGTTATGGCAGAAGAGTCACGTGATTTCTACACGCAGTTAAACGGCCAGGTGATGAAACTGGTGCGCACCCTTCCCGAACCCCTGCAGACCGATGCCATGATTTTCATGATGGGCTATTCAGGACTTGAGATGGGTGAGGGGCTTGACCTTTTTCGCAACTATTACCTTCCCTCGTGGTCGACGGTGTACTGGATAACCCGGGCGCCCTCAGCCTCCGTGACGCTTCCCGACGAGCAATATCAGCAGCTGCTCTGCGCCCATGCCATGGCCATGCACCTGCATTCCCTTGACGATCACCTGGTAGACGGCGACCTTGCGGTAAGCCACCTTCTGCTTGCCATTCGAAGCCAGGGGTGGCTGCTTATGCGGATGGCCATAGAAGACCTGGTGGCCCATAGCCAGCAGCAGCACGAGATAGCACGAACCCTTACCGAAGAGTATTACGCCTCTATTGAAGGCGACGATCCCGTTGATACCCTGGAGGAATATTGCGCCCTGTTCAGGGGACAGATGGCAACCTGGGTGGTGGCGCCGGTACTCACCGCCATGAAAGTGTCAGATAACCAGAAGCTCTGGGTCGACGTGCGCCGGGCATACCAGTCATTCGGCATTGCCTGGCGGCTTTTAGATGATGTGCAGGACGTGAAAGATGACATCGGTGCCGGTACCCGTAGTGCCATGTACCTTGCCCTCGAGGCAGACGGACGCCACCTGTGGGATCTTGCCTCTACCGATAATGAGGCCATGAACCGCCTGGTTGAGCGCATGGTGGAAGAGTCTGCGGCAGAACGGGTGCTTGCCCGGGCGGTAAAAGAGCTTATGTACGGGGCATCACTTGCTGAAGAACACGGCATGGAGAGGCTTGCCGGGGAGCTTCGGCTATTGGCAAAGCCTTTGACTGGCGGGTTGAATGGGGCTTAACGGGGGTTCTCACGGAGACACAGAGACACGGGGAAGGGATAAAAAAAGATATTGCCGTTTTGGTATAAATAAGGTATAATATATATACTATGAATTTTGATTTCGATCCTGGAAAGAGCTCAGCTAATAAGGAAAAGCATAATATTGATTTTATTGAAGCTCAGAAATTATGGGATGATCCTGATCGCATTGAGATTCCAGCAAGAAATGTTGACGAGGAAAGATTCCTCGTTATTGGAAAAATTGATGATATACACTGGTCAGGGGTTGTTACATTTCGTGGTGATAAAACGAGGATAATATCTGTTAGAAGATCACGGAAGGAGGAGATTGCGATATATGAAAGCACATGATTTTGATAAAATGTTTGATGAAGGTAAAGATATTACTGCTTATCTTGATATTGAAAAGGCACGAAGGCCTGACCAGGAGCAAAGACGTGTAAACGTTGATTTTCCTGAATGGATGATTCACTCTCTTGACAGGGAAGCCCGCCGTCTTGGTGTTTCCCGGCAGGCCATTATAAAAATTTGGCTTGCAGAAAGGCTTGAAAAGCAG
>CAZVRB010000026.1:0-17766 GCA_964629365.1 uncultured Leptospiraceae bacterium | reverse complement strand
TGTTTCCCGGCAGGCCATTATAAAAATTTGGCTTGCAGAAAGGCTTGAAAAGCAGGAAGTGCAGTAAACAGTAGTATATTGATTACAGAAAAGGAAAACTATCATGACTTTGGCAGAAAAGATATATAAAGAGGCCCTTGATTTGCCTGTAGAAGACAGGCTGAGTCTTATAGATAAATTAATTACCAGTACAAACTTACCTACTCAGAAAGATATTGATAAAGCCTGGTCAAAAGAGGTCGACCGAAGGTTTCGGCAGCTTGAAAGTGGTAAATCCACTATTATACCCGGTGAAGAAGTATTCGATAAGGTTAAGAAAAAGTTTTCCAAATGAAATTCAGTTTTCATGAAGCTGCTGAAAAGGAATTGTTTGATGCAATTGACTTCTATGAAAAAAATCAGCCGGGCCTGGGGTTAAAATTTTCTGAAGAAGTATATGCAACTATAGAGCGGATTTGCGATCATCCTTACGCATGGACGAAAATTGATCCCAGAACAAGACGTTGCCTGACTAATCAATTCCCCTATGGTATTTTATACAGAATAAAAAATGAATCGATCATAATAATGGCAATAATGCATTTGCAGCGTAAACCTGATTATTGGAATAAAAGATAGAAAAGCATCATGCATCATGAATAACCTTCCCGCTAACATCAATGAAGAGAATCTTACCATCGAGGTGACTACCCGGTGTAACAGCGCGTGTACACACTGTTTTGCACGGGCGGGACGGGGACGGCTTGTGCACATGGAGGCTGAGACTGCCCTGGCGTTGCTGAAAGAAGGGTATGACCTGGGATATCGCAACCTGCACCTGACGGGTGGCGAGCCGTTGCTCTGGCCCCACTTTTTTGAATTGATAGAAAAAGCGCTGAATACGGGATATGAGAAGGTGTTTTTCAACACCAACGGCACCCTGCTTGACGCTGAGACCGCCCGCAGGCTTGCCGCCTGCGGTGACAATAACAACGAGGCCCTGAGCCTCTCGGTGAGCCTGCAGGGGCCGCGGCAGCTGCACGAGGGGGTGCGGGGTGAGGGTTCTTTCGATAAAGCCCTGGCGGGGCTTGAGGCGGCGCTGGAGGCGGGGCTTCCCGTGTCGGTGTTTACCACGGCGGGTCAGAGCCTTCTTGATGATCTGCCCCGCTTTGCCGGCTGGCTGCATGAGAACTTTCCCGGCATGCAGCGGCTTACCCTCATTCAGATGATCCGGGTGGCCGGTGACGCCTTTGATCTTTCAGGTGAGCTTCTTACACCTGCTGACTTTCTCCGCCTGGTGCAGACGGCCTCCCTGCTGGGGCTCTACGGTATACCGGTTGCCATACTTGAAAATCCCCTGGCAAACGCGGCGGCAAAGCGCCTTGGGGTGCCCTGGATACCCAGGGCCCCCGCCCTGCACCGTGAGGGGCGGGTAGTGGTGATGGCTGATGGTTCTATTACGTTGTCTCATTCCACCCGTGAATCGATGGGGGTGTACGCTCCAGGCGCCCTTGAGAAGGTGTTATGCTCTGACCCCTACCGTGACTTGGTGGGGGAAGACGTGTCTACCTGTCCGGGTTGCCGGTATCGTGAATTCTGCCGGCCCGAAGGGATGGTGCGGCCCTCTGAGTGGTATCGTGACATGGTTGTGGATGTGCCCTACTGTGTGCGGGTGATGTCTGAGATTGACGGACTCGTTAAGGATTTACCGCAGCATCTCGACAGCGCTCGATAACCGGCGTTAAGAGGTGCTGAGTACGCGGAGGGGGTGGGTTGTTGTTGGTGGTTGGTGGATAGTGATTGGTGAGTAGTTTCCTTAGTATTGAAGGAGTATATAAAAAAGATATTATCAGGAATTATATAAATGAAGGTCTGTTAGTATTGCTGCAATACTTTTGAAATGGTTATCATTTGTGGCAATTTGTAGATTATTTTCTATAGACAGTGTTGCAAGTAGAACATCCTGAAATGGGACTGTAAGACCATTTTTTCTGATAAGATTCAAATTGTTACCAACAGAATACCATATTGAATCATGTATGGGAATCCATTTAAAATCATTAATTGCCTCATCAACGAGGCTCCTGTCTTTTTCTGATTGAATGCCATGAAGAAGTTCAGCTAAAACAATACCACATATGGCCAGGATATCTTTTTCGATCAGATCAGAAAGTATAGATTCGTTCCCTTTGAGGTAATCAATGATTATATTTGTATCAACGAGGATCATATGGTACTTTTCTGTCTCAGGGTATTAACTGCTTCTTCGTCGAAATTGATCTTCCCTTTCAGGTTCTTTAACCTTTTATACCTGTTGCTTGCAGGTTTTCCCTTTTCCGAATCATCAATAAGTATTATCTCGATCCTTTTCCCGATAAAATTCTTCAATTCAGGTATTTTTACTGTATCAGATTCTACTAACAGATGTAATTTAATTGCTTCCATGGTATCCTGCTTTGATGTTCTTTTGATCATTATAATATACTTTATGGTACTTATTAAAATAAGTACCTGCATTGCTGTAGTCAAGTTAATTCTAAAAAACAACGTGATCGACGTTTTAATACTCTATGTTCTTCGAGTCTTTGCCGGGTGAATTATCAACCCTTTTATGTAAATCGTCAATTGAAAAACAGTTTTAATAAATTGGGGTGGTGGATCGTGAATGGTGATTGGTGTTCATAATTCCAAATGTATTGACATATATATATATTACGTTGTGGCCAATTTTTCAGATTAAACAGGAGGCCACGATGAGTGACAATCTAGCAAAGGTTTTACAATTTCCGGAAGAGAGAAGTAAAGAGAAAAATGATTTTATCAGTTTTATTGAGGTTTGTGCTGATCCAGAGAAAGGTCCAGAAATTATAAAAGAATTCAGAATTATCGTGAACGAAGAGAATGCCAATTCATTGTACAAATGGTTCAGTATGCAGGGGTATGATATATCTATTGAAGAATGTGGAAGGGTGATAGATAACAGGGAAATGTTGCAGGATTTTAGAATCAATATAATAAATCAGTATTAATCCTGTTGCTTAACTGAAGTATTATACCGATCCGGCATTTGTGAAAAGTGCCGGATTTTTATTATTATGAATAATTATTAAATAATGGGTGTTTCAATAAAAAAATTTGTATTTGACTTTAATTCCTAATGAATGGTATATATTATAACAAATAATTTTTTTCATTAAATTTTGGGAGGAAAGCAATGGCTGATTTTATTGATTTTATGGTTGCTGCTTCTGTAAAAGATGGGAATGAATTGTATAATACTTTATTAGGTGAACTTAAAAAGAATCAAACACCCAAGGATTTGTTAAACTGGTTTCATAATCAAAATCGAAAATCTGATGGAGAGCCGTTTAATGGAGTTTCACTTCAGGATTGTGAAAAGCTATATAACAATAAAGATGGTTTTATTGAGTATGGTAATCTTATGAGTGTAAAAAATGGTTATTAATAAAGACATGTGAAAAAAAATCTTATAACAGTAATAATTCTAATTTCAATTCTATCATTTCCTGTTTTTTTATATTCAAGCCAAATTGATGATATTACAACTAAAATCAATGAGGATGGTGTAGTATCGATAAACGAAAAATGGGTTTTTTCTGCAAATAATCAACGATTCAATGTATTAAAACTACAATCAATTAACTATAAAGATAGTATTGTTAGTATTTCTGATCCCCGCCCTTGGCAAAAAGAACAATTTATTCAAAATAAAAATGCTCTTGCAAGTTATACTACAATTGTAAACTTGAGTGAAACAGGTGATTATGGAATATTCTTACCTCTTGGGAAAAGAGGAGCCAAGTTATTTATAAATAATAGACAAATTGCTCAAACAACAACTTTTGATCATAATGATATACCTCCGAACAATTTTACCAGGCCTCAAATTGTCAAAATAGATAGTTCAGTCTTAAGAACAGGTATAAATATATTACAGATTGAAACTGGTTCTTTAGATGGATGGGGTGGGTTCATGTCCCATGTCGGAATTGGGAGATGGGATGATATAAAAGCCTACTGGGTAAAATTTATTTCTTTTTATTCCGCTTTAATGTTTATAAGTTTATTTTTGTGCATATATTATCTATTCTTTTTTTACTACAGACCTGTAGATAAATATTATCTTTTTTATTCGTTACTTTCTTTGTTTTTCTCTATGTGGGTTATTGGTTTTAGTGGATTATGCTTATACATTATAAATCATTATTTCTTTTTCATTATATGCACGTACATTGGCGCTATGGCATTTTGCATTTATTTGCTACTTTTCTTGGAAAATTTTCTTAATACAAGAAATAAGGTTGTTAGCAATATATTTATTACAACTCTCTCCCTTTTTATTATTTCGCTATTAGCAGAATATTTACTTACTGGTAGTATCTTTTATTTTAATAAATATACATATAACCTTTTTATGTTGGTTTCATTTCTTCTATTGTTTTATTTTCTTCATATTAATATCATTGCGATTAAAAATCAGAATCCCTTTTCTAAACGAATATTAATTGGAATAGTAATTACTTTTTGTGCTGTTGTTTATAGCATATTTGTTTTTCTTAGCATTATATATACAAGACCACTGATAATCGAAGGTTTCTTCGCCATGACGCTGGTATTCGCTTCCGTGCTTGCTTCACGCTTTTCGCAGGTGCATACCGACCTTGAAAAGGCCCACGGCGACCTGCTGGTGCTTGACAAGCTGAAGGACGACTTCATGGCCACCACAAGCCATGAGCTTCGTACGCCGCTGCACGGCATAATCGGCCTTTCAGAAACAATCATACAGCGGCAGGACCTTCCCGTTGCCACCCATTACGAGAACGTGAAGCTCATAAACTCAAGTGCCCGCCGGCTGAATTACCTTGTTGATGACATACTGGATTTTACAAAAATGCGTTCGGGCAGGGCCGAGCTGTTCTTTAAGACCATACACACGCGTGAATTGTTGTCGGGGCTTACGTCCCTTGCCCTTGGCATGGCATATGAAAAGAACATTACGGTGCGGGCAGAACTTCCCGATACACTTCCCAACATCATTGCCGACCGTCACCGGGTAGAGCAGGTGATACTGAACCTGCTGGCCAACGCGGTGAAGTTTACCGAAGATGGAGAGGTGGTGGTGGGTGCCCGTGAAGTAGAGGATGGTGTTGAAGTGTGGGTAAGGGACACCGGTTGCGGCATCAATCCTGATTACCTTGAAAGAATATTTGATCCGTATACACAGGAAGCATCAGCCGATACCCGCTCCAATCAGGGAACCGGTCTTGGTCTTTCTATCGCCCGCTACCTGGTTGAACTTCACGGGGGGCGCATCAGCGCCAGGAGCGAGTCGGGAGCCGGCAGCACCTTCACGGTGGTCTTTCCCTTTGAACCTCCCGAAGAGGTGCAGGCAGTTACCGGTAAACGAATGGAAGGGAAACTTTCAGGGCATATACCGCAACAGGCAGAAGAAATACAATCTCCGGATACCGCTGTTGCCCATTCGGCTGAAAAAGAAACACTGCAACAGCAGCGAAAAGAAAACACCCGCTCAGCCCGCATTCTTGTGGTGGACGACGACCCGGTAAACCTGCGTATCGTGGAATCCATGCTTGAGGGAGAAGGGTACCGGGTGCTGATGGCGGAAAACGGAAAAGACGCCCTCGAACTGATGAGCCGTGAACCGGTTGACCTTGTGCTGCTTGACGTGATGATGCCCGACAAAAGCGGTTACGAGGTTGCCATGGATATGCGCAACATGAAGGGCAGGGAATTTATACCCATTATCATGGTTACCGCAAGGAACCGGATTGAAGACATGGTGAAAGGATTCATCTTCGGGGGTAATGATTACGTATCAAAGCCATTTAACGGGCGAGAACTATTATTACGGGTGGAAAACCAGCTGGTGATAAAGCAGATGATCGATCTTGAACGGTCACTGAAAAAAGAAGATAAAAAAGAAAAGCCACGGCTGATAGACCGCAGCAGTGATCTCAGGGACGTGGTGCAGAAACTGCAGGAATGGGAACGGATAATCAGCGAGGACATGAAGGTGGCCGAAGTGTTTCACCGGCGGCTGATGATGGAGGAGGTGCTCCATCCTTCCATCGAATTCGGGGTGCACTATGACCCGTTGCTTACCATCGGGGGGGATATCTTCAGCGTGAGTGAGTACAGGCCGGGAAGGGTGCGGGTTTTTCTTGCCGATGCCACCGGCCACGGCATAAAGGCGTCGTTGAACACGGTAACAATACTCTCAGAGTATAACATGGTACGAGAGAAGGCCAACTCTCCTGCCGAGGTGGTGCAGTATCTTAACGAGCAGTTCTGCGGTGAACTTTTAGGGTACAAGATAGTATTTACCTGCGTGGTGGCGGAAATATACGTGGACGAAGGCCTGGTAAAGTTCGCAAGCGCGGGACACCCCCTGCAATACCTTGTTCATGCCGACGGGAAAACTGTTGATCTGAAACCGAAGGGACCCATTATCGGGTTGCGCTCCGGGCTGCAGTTTAACGAACAGGTTGTGGAGATGCCGGCCGGTTCGTCACTTTTCATGTATACCGACGGGTTGCTTGATATCGGGTTTGAACGGGCAAATAAAAAAGATCACCGGGATTACCGGGACGAAGCCTTCCTGGGAAAAGTGCTTTCAAGGCTTGGTGACAGCCAGCCTGAAGAATTGCTCGACTCCGTTCTTACGGGCATGAAGGCAAAGCAGCGTCAGCGGCGGCGAAACACCGATGATGATATCACCATGATAGCCATGAAGAGAAATAAGTGATTACTGCCGTGTGGGTGGGTTGAAAAATTCAAGCATCCTGTGAACCCTGCGCCGTATTGTCCGTTCGGACATCCCCAGTTCACCGGCGATCTGGCCGGTGGTAAGCCTTTCCCTGTATTTCATGTGAAATATTTTACGTGATACCTCGTCCATGGCCTGGAGGCCGCTGACATAGCTGTTTTCTTCTTCGTATAATGCCATCCATGGATCAATCTCTATCGAAAGCTGGTATTCAGGAAGGAAATCAAGGGGAACATTTTCTATTCTGCTGTATCTCTTCATGTAGTTCAGGCTGAGATTATGAGCGGTGGTAAAGAGAAAGGATTTCAGGTTCCTGTCGTCCAGGGGATGCCGCTGGGCGTAATGTATCATGTTGAGAAAACAGTCGTGGGTCAGGTCGTCGGCTGTTTCACCGGAACGTACAATTCGCAGTATGTATCCCCGAAGCCGACGATGATACCGGGTATACAGGTCGGTAATAATATTTTTTTCTACCATGAAAAAGTTGCGTTTCTGATGTCCGGAAACATCCCCCCGTTTGTTATACAATACAGGTATGTACTATAGCGGGTTATCGGCCCGGTAAAAGATAGCCCGATATACTACTACCGGCAAAAAATAACAACTAAAAAAGGCATAAAATTCTGATAATAAAAGAGGTGCAAAATGACAATACGTTTTGTTTCTATGTTCGTTGTGGCCATGCTTGCCATGGTAATCATGTTCCAGGTTATTCCGGGTGTGATGGCAGACGCGGACGCGCGGGTTTCACCCCTGGTGATTGTATCAGATTCACCTGACATGGACTCAGATGACCAGCAGGAAGAAGTAGAATCGCCCGAGAATACACCGGATGATGAAGAGCAATATGACGAAAATGATTCAAATGAAGAACAGGATGATAATTACGAAGATTATGATACAGAAGAATACCAGGAATAAGTAGTATTATTTCCTGATGCCAGCGGCAGCCGTGACCCACGCAACCGGCTGCCGGCGGTTTTACCGCTTAATCACCATACACGGTTTGTCCGATTTACGGATGACCTTTTCTGAAACAGAACCAAGCAGCATCTCCTCGATGTTGCTTTTCCCGTGAGATCCGATAGCGATCAGGTTTACCCTTTCTTTCTCTGCCACCTCTATAATAGTCTTGAAGGGAACCCCGTCTTCGATTCTCACCTTTACCTTGAAATGAGGAGAAAGTTTTTTCTGTATTGATTTCAACTTCTTTTCGGCTTCCTCTTTCATGGTATTAAAAAGATCAATTTTAAAATAGGGCATCACCTCGCCGAACCATGAGGCCGACTCCACGTATCCCGTGTAACGAAGATCGATTACGTGCAGAACAACGATCTCCTTTGTCCCGGAATCCTTGAACTTCTTCAGGTAGGGTATTACGTTATCGGCGCACTGGGAAAAATCCGTGGGGTAAAGAATTTTTTTAAACACGGTATCACCTCAAAAGTATTGTTCTTGAGTGTTATAGTGTATATGTTACATAAAGGTAAAGGGAAATGCAAGATAGATTTTAATTGAGAGAAATTCCTTTTCATTATATAGAAAATGATTTTTATTCTGATAATAACTGAGTTGTAACGAGAAATGTTGCTATTCCAATAGGTTAATATATCAAGGGTACTGCCTGCATGAAATTCTACGACAAAAAATTCGCGGAAGAATATGATCGACGACTCACCGAAGAAGGGTACCCCGGAAGGCTTCTGAAGGTGATAGGTGAGCAGCTTGAAGGGTACCAGCGGGTTATCGATGTTGGTGCCGGGTCGGGGTTTTTCACCGTGCCGCTGGCAAGGAATGGTCATCACGTGGTAGCGATAGAACCCTCCCCCCATATGATGCGAATATTGCTGCAGAAACTTGACAATGAAATAAGACCAAGGGTGACCACCGTGCAGTCAACCTGGGAAGAGGCTGATATCCCGGCGGGTGATGCCGTTATTTGTATTCATGCCGTGTATCCCATGAAAGACCTTTCGGCGGCCCTGTTGAAAATGCGTGAAGCCGCACCCCTGCGGATGGTGCTGGTACGCAACGAGTCCGAAATGGATACCCTTTCTGACCGTATCAGGGAAGAGTTCAGCAGGGATCGATGCGGATCGGACTACCTGACGCAGGTGCGCGCGGTATTATCAGGTAATGGTATACCGTACAAAGAGCTGCTGGTTCATGATCGACGTGAAATATTTTTTCACGATCTTTATAAAGAGGCTGAAAATTTTTGCTGGCACCTGGACATAGATCCCGGGAAAGTAAAAGACGTGGCCCGCTTGATTGAAACTCAATGTGAGTACGACGGAAATGTCTACAGGTTTACATCATTTCTCAGTGACATCATTTTTGTTTTTTAGTGTTCCCTGTCATCACGGGCCATCCCCTTTCTGATGCTTCCCTTTCAAGATGGGTGTCGGGATTTACGGCAACCGGGCATGCGGATTCGAGTAGCAGCGGCATGTCATGATGGCTGTCCGAATAGAATGCCACCTCTGACAGGGTAAATCCCATCCGGCTGCACCACTGGCGTGCGTAATGCACCTTCCCTTCACCGAAACTGTAGGGGGTGATGGTGGCTCCAAAGGCGTTACTTTTCTCTTCATTTCTATTGGCGATCACGTGGGATATGCGAAGATGCTCCGCAAAGGGCCGGGCAATTACCTGGTGCTGGTTGGTAATGAGCACAACGGGAATATCTAGCCGGTGGTATTCTTCAACCAGGCTGGCCGTACCTTGATGTATATGCTTTTTACCCTTCTGCGCGAAGAACCGGTCTGCCATTTCCCTGAACCGGGCGGGGGTATAGACCTTCATGCGAAAACTCTGATACCGCATGTAGGTGTGAATATTAAACCGCCCGTGGATATACTGCCAGTGAAGCTTTAAAAGCCACAGTATCTCGATAACCGCCCGCGGACTCTGGGAAAGCCGCCATTTTGACCAGAGCACATCGGTATCGGCATCGGTGAGTGTTTCATCGAGATCAAAAAAAGCGGCCTTTATGTTGGCAAAAAAATATGGTGATTTCATCTGTCTCAGTATAGCACTGGTTTGTGGATGGTAAATGGTTTTTGGTTGATAGGGAAAGGTAAAATGATCATTTTAGACCATCCACCATTCACTATCAACCATAAACCTTTAATCCTGCCGTATCATGGTTGATTCACGCATCCTGGTGGCAAGGGCCACGTTCAGTATCATCATGGCGGCGAAGATGAGCATAAAGGGACGCATCGATCCTGTTTCCACCGTACGGAACATGTCCATGCCGAAGATGAAGATGATACCGGAGACCTGCCCTACCAGCAGCATCATTCCCTGTGATGTGGATTCAGGGGCGGGGTAACTCAGCTCTGCCCCGTACTGAAACCCGATTGGACCGGCACTCATGATGCTGAAACCGAAGATGAAGCCCGACACCAGCAGACCGGTAAAGGATGTTGCAAAGGTAAGACCAAGAAGTCCCGGTATGATGCCAGCCATGGTAAGTATGATAAAGGGCTTTCGACGGCGCATCTTGTCAGAGAGTATGGGCAGTACAACGGCGCCGATGACCCCCCCTACCATCATAAGTCCACCGATGAGACCCGCCTGCTCAGGGGTGATGCCCCGGGGAGCGAGAATCTGCTCAATCCAGGTGGTTACCGCGTTAAAAATACCAAGACCGATGAAAAAGAGTATAAGCAGAAGCACCATGTCCCGCTGCTTGAAGAGATGTTTCAGACCGGCAAATACAAGTATGCGTTCTTCCGGCCCTTTGCCGGGAGGGGTTGGCGGGTTTTCCCGCACGAATATGATGAATATGGCGGCACCGGCAAGCGAGATGATGCCATACAGCATCAGCATGTCTTCCATGCCCCTTGCGGCGGCAATATAAGGAGTTGCTACCAGTGCAATGATAATACCAAGGTATTGTGATAACGCGGCAATACCGGCGGCGGTGGCGCGTTCGTCAATGGGAAACCAGCGGGCGCCTATCTTCGTGTAGGCATTCAATACGAATGGCTGTGCCACGGCAAGCCCGCACTGGGCAACGCACACCATGGTATAGCTTTCCGCGTAAAATCCTTTAATAAGTCCGAAGACCCCTATGAGTAACGCCCCCAGTCCTACCCCTTTGCGTATGCCGAAATTATCAATGATATATGAGGCGGGTACCGACACAAGCACGTAAACAAACATGAATATCATCGACAGCATGCCCACCTGCAGCGGGGTGACCTGGTAAAACGATGCGGCCTGCCCGGTTATCGGTGCAAAGGTTACCCAGTGCATCTGCACAACGATATTAAGAATTGCGAATACGAATAGTACTACCCAGCGGTAAGGATACACTTTTACTGATGCTGTTTCCATTTGCGCACCTCTCATTTTTTTATATACGGCAGATGACTGTCAGCACGGGGGACTTGTTCTTTTATGCATCTCGGGCATCTGTCCTGCCGGCTCATCACCGGTTTTCTCGTTTATTATGTTCTCGTTAAGGGCAAGAAAAAGTTTTTTATTACGTTCGTATAACCGTGTGAAGACATCAAAATTGCGGTCATACATGGCACGGTGTTTTTTGTTGGGGGTATAGACTTTCTCTACCGGGATAAAGGTCTTGGCTTCCTGGAAAGAGTTAAAAAGCTTAAGGCCCACCCCGCATACGGCAGTGGCACCGATGGTGCCCACGTTCTGGCTGTTGGCTATGGTTTCTATCTGCCTGCCGGTGATGTCTGCCATGATCTGGCACCATACTTCAGACTTGGCACCGCCCCCAACGAATCGTATTGTTTCCTGCCGGGGTATCTTCTTCTCCATGGCCTCAAGCATCCATCGCTTGTGAAAGGCAACACCCTCAAGCACCGATCGGATCATCTGGCGTTTTCCCGTGTTCAGCCCCAGGTTAAAGAACATTCCCCTGCTGTAGGGGTCTTCACGGGGAGAGCGGTTGCCGTGAAGCCACGGGGTGAACAGAACGTTCCCCCCTCCCGCCGGGGTCTGCAGTACCACCTCGTCAAGGAAGTCGTACAGGGAATTGTACTCATCGTTCTTTTCGCAGATATGCTGTGCTTCGAGATACACCCCGATCTCGTCAAGGGCCAGGTGATCCCGCACCCATTGCAGGCAGGCACCGGATGTCTCCTGTTCTGCCGTGTAGCAGTATTTACCGGGAATGGCACCCAGTATGGAGGCCATGAAGTTGCCGATGTCAACCATCCGTTTGTCAACGTTTGACACCACCCATCCCGAGGTGCCTATGTAAATATGGGTATCATGAAGCTCAAGTCCCCCCGACCCGATGGTAGTCAGGGGCACGTCACCTCCACCGCCGAGAACGGGAATACCTTCAACCAGGCCCATCTGGCCTGCCGCTTCGGGTGTGAGATGGCCAACTATGTCGGTGGCATCGTACACGGGGGGAAGAAGATCCATGTCAATGTCGTAGGTTTTACACAGTCCCCTGTGCCAGCCCAGTTTGCCGGGCCGGGTGTCGTATATGAAGGTAATATTGGCCGAATCCCGGGTCATGGCAAAATTGCCTGTGCAGCGGTGTACGAGGTAGTCTTTCACGTCCAGCCACTTATGTGCCTTTTCAAATATTTCAGGCTCGTTGTCTTTTACCCAGTGGTATTTCCACAGGGGGTCCTTGGCGGTACCGGCAAGGCCGCCGGTATAATACAGTGTTTTTAAAGCCTTGCGCAGGTTCCACTTTCCGTCGATTTTCAGCAGTCCGTGGTTGAGGTGCTTCTTTATCTGCTCGGTTGCCCTGCCGTCCATGTAGCTCATGGGATTGCGCAGCGCTTTTCCCTGTTCGTCCACAAAAATGGAACCCTGCATCTGGGCGCAGAAGGCCATTCCCCTGATATCCGCCGGTTTAATGGTATTTCTTTCCATGATTACACGTGTGGCCGTACAGATGGCGTCCCACCATTCGTCAGCCTTTTGTTCTACCCCCCCGCCCGGGAAAGTGTAAATAGGGTATTCCACCAGGTAGGAATCTACCAGTTCAATTCGGTCTGTGATACGGTACATACACGACTTGTTGCCGGTGGTGCCCACATCATGGACGATAATATATGCTGTTTCACTCATGGCTGTCCCCTGATCATTTGGTGTGTACAGTTCTTATAAGCATCACTTCTCCCCGGGGGAGGCGGGATACTTTATATTGTACTACAACATATAGTCGACCAGTTGTCCTGTCACTGGCTGATGGGTCAGAAATTGGAAAGTATTACCCGGCGCGGTACTGGTTGCGGTATGCGCTGGGGGTCATCTTCATGATCTTCTGGAAGGTGCGGTTAAAGGTGGTGAGACTTTCAAATCCGGCCATATGGGCCACGGTGATAATGCTTTCATCTGTTTCACGAAGGCACTCTGCGGCGTATTCTACCCTGCGGCTGTTGATGTAATCACCCATTTTCATATTGGTAAATATCTTGAAAAACCGGCTGAGAGAATCAGGGTGCATGTTCAGCGAGGCGGCCAGGCCCTCCCGTGAAATATCTGCGGTAAAATTATCATCGAGGTATTGTATTGCCTTTCGTATCTTAGCTTCTATGGCCGGTGAGAGGGTATGCTGTTTTTCCCTGTTTTTCTGAAGGGTCAGCCGCTGGTAGAAAAAGGCGTCTTCAAGAGCCCGTGCCGTCTGGTTGATGAAGGCTTCAAGAAGGGGTATATCGTTCTCTGTAAAGGGGTTGCGGGGGGTTGAACGCTGGAAATAACCGATACCGATCACCTCCTCGCCGAGTTTTATGGGTATGGTCAGTTCGGTTGAATTCTTTCCTGAAATAACTGGTTTTTTCTCCCGGTAGCTTGCCTGCACCAGTGAACTGTTATACGCCAGGATTGATGCGTCTTCAGCCGAATCGGATGCCTTGCACTCAAGTGTTTCTTTTTCATTCACCAGGAATATATAGGCCTGTGCTGATCGTGAAATCTCGCGGGCCTTGGCGGCAGCCCTGCGGAAAAGTTCATCGGTATGAGAAAGGATGCTGATGTCACGGCTTAATCGTGATACAGTAGACTCGGCTTCACGGGAGGAATATCCTGACAGCATTTCCACGTACAGTTCCCTGCCGATCTCGCTGAAAAGAAGGTCTATGGTTCGGTCGTTTACCTTTCCCTCAAGCCGCATGTTCATCTCCTGTACCTCCATGTGCAATTGCACAAACTGCCCGGTGAGCACGAATGCCATGGAAAGGGTGACGAACAGGTAGGTATATTCAAGTATATAGGGAATATCGTATACCCCCATACCTACCAGGGCGTCATTGAGACAGGCGGCAAAAAACACCGTCATGGCAAGAACCACCGGTCCCGAGGTGCGGTACTCTTCGGACAGCCAGTGGCGAAAGAGCACAACAAGTACATATACTGAAAGTGCCATCATGAATATATATTGGGCCATGTACAGGTAACCGGGAGTGGCCTCGGGGTAGCGCAGGTCTATTAAATTGCCGACGGTTACATGACGGGGACCCGTCCCCGTGTAAATAAAGGCGGTAGAATTGTCAATTACCAGGCCGGCTGTGAGGAATACCGCACATATGATGGTGAGTGGCATGAGTACCTGTAATGGAATTCGGCCCAGGGTATAGGCATGGGTAAACCATAGAATGGCGATAGTGAACAGGGCAAGAGCGGCGAACTGGTAGCGCTGCCAGAACATTCCCTGGGGGATGGTTGAAGCGCTGTACAGTCCCGCGCAGCAGATATCATAAAGGGTGATGGAGAAACAGGTATACGAGAAATAAAGATGCTCCCGGTGTCCGGGTATCCTTAAATAGAACAACAGGTGATATATTCCCACGTAACCGCATATGGTTGCAAGGATGATCACTGCCATGGAAACCGGGATCATGGCTTAATCCTCTTTCTTGAAAAGCTCCGGGGTCTCCTTCATCAGCCTGGTAAGCACCTTTCGCATTTCTTCCTGGTTAAGCAGGTAACTGGATTTCTTGCCGCTGATAAGCAGGTAGCCGGGGGTGGCGCATTGTATGTTAAACGTAAAGGGAAAAAAGTGCATGGGTTTCTCATAATATGAGAAAAACGTGCCATCCGGGGTGTTGACAAGGTACATCCCTTTTACCATGTGAATATCGTGCAGTACCGGAAAGGTATTGATGTTCTCAATGGTTTTTCCAGAATACGAGATCTTTTTCAGCGTCCAGCTGCCGGTTGATCCTGATACCACGTACATTCCGTCATCCACGGTATGAATTTTCCAGGTGGCAATGCGCTGATTGTGTATAGTGATATCACCGTTTTTCAGGTTGATAACGGAGATGTGGTATATTCCCGCGATACCCACGGTGAGGATAAGCCGGTTGCCGTGCATATGAAGACAGCTTTTGTATTCTTTCAATTCAGAGGGAGGGGAGAAAGAGGCGTCAACCACAGGTGAGGAGGTGTCATCCTCCAGGGTGTACCGGTAGATTTTTTTAGCGGAATAAAAGTATACATTGCCGGTATCCATGGTGATTGACAGGATGTCATCGTCATGTTCTACGGTTTTTACCAGTTCACCATCATGGTAGATAAAAATTGAATCCCTGTCGGTTACCGCTGCCTGCATGGGCTGCTGGCGGATTGCGACGTCTTCTACCACGCCTGGGCAGGGTATCTTCCTGTCATGACCGGCAAGAAACTGCAGTTGATCGCCGCACCGGTATATGGTGTTGTCGCTGCATCCGCATCTCCAGGTTTCTTCTGTTTCGCTTACCTTCGATGAGAGGACAAGTCCCTTTTCCAGCAATTGCCGGGCTTTTTTACCGGCTCCGTTTTTATAGGCCTCAATGCCGGCCTGGATGTTTTTCTCAGAATCGGGTGTACACCCTGTACATAGAATGGCAGACATGATTATCACGACTGCCATGGCAATGGCCTTAATATTCATACCATGTGTGCTCCTGGTTATTTTTTGCTCTTGATCTTCTCTATGGTTTTCTGCAAAAATCGGGCGTCCATCAGCTCTATCATTCTTGAAGAAGCAGCCGACTTGGCCCGTATGCTGAACCGTGACGTGGTTATGTACATGCCGCTCTTGCACTTCTCTTCTATGATGCGCTTGTGAAAAGCGGCAATCTGACCTTCGGTAATCTCTTTTGTTGTCCTGTTGAAATAGATGAGCATGGGGGGTTCGTTGATACGTTTCACGCTGAAACACTTGTACATGTATTCGTTGTGTGATATTTCACGCTTTGATACGATGCTGAAATTCAGCTGGGCGATTATCTCGGTGATCAGTGGCTGCAGTTCGGTAAGTGACGAAGTAAACAGAAACCGCAGGTTCTGGTTGTCAAGGATGGCCCGGTAATCATCAAGCTTCATCTGTGTACTGCGGTAGTTGGCGTTTATCTGTGATATCTTTTCCCAGTGATGTACTGCCTCCTGTATCTTGTTCTGATGTTCATAACATTCGGCAAGAAGGTACCTGTATTCAAGGCTGTCCTCGTCTGATTCTGACAGGCTGGGAAGGCCCCGTTCAAGGGTCTCAATGGCCTTGTCATACACTTCGTTTTCAAAATATATCTGTCCCAGGGCGTGAAGACTTTTCAGAAAATACTTTTTATCAATTTTCGCGTCTTCGAACATGTTGATGGCCGTTTCATGGTCTTTTTTCATCTTGTAGATCATGCCAAGAAAAAAATGTGCCTCGTGATTGGACGGGTTTTTTTCAAGGGCCTTGAGCAAAAACTGTTCGGCGTCGTCATATTCTGCCATGTGATAACTGCTGACTCCCAGAGGTGCAAGGGTTTCGGTGAGGGTGGGATCAAGGTTTATGGCTTTTAAAAGATGATTGCGTGCTTCGGCAAAATCGTTATGCCGGTAAAAGACCAGCCCAACACGGTGATTGGCATTAACGTCATCGGGATTATATTGAAGTATCTTTTTATATGTTTCAATTTCTTTCTGCCATTGCTGTGTTTCGTGGTAGAGCTCGGCCAGCATGTATAGAATTTCAAGTTCACTGACATATTTCTTGTAGTCGGGCAGGGCAAGAATGCTGTTGAGTTCTGATATGGCAAGGAGATACTGTTTCTGGCGCACCAGTATCTGGGCACGGAGATATCGCGCCGGAACGTAATCTTTTTTGCGTTCCAGTATGAGTTTCACCAACTCGCTGGCCCTGGAAGATTCACCATTCTCCAGCAGTTCTTCTGCCTTGCGTATCTTTGCCGGATACTGCATGGCCCGCAGAAAAAGAAATATGCCCCCGGCGAGAAAAAGACCGAGAATGAATAATCCGATACGTATTGTCAACATCGCGTGTGTTCAGCCGTTTAATTATTGTTACGGAGATGGAATTGATGATTCATCATCCGTACGATTAAGCTACGTGCAGAACTGCCCCAAGTCAAGCATATTACATGGATGTAAAGATTGTTGAATCGTGACTACTCAGCTATTACTAAAATATTGATTATTTGCTTTATAACGAAAAGGAATTGGTGCATCTCCCCCCGCCTTCGGCGGGGGGAGATGCTGGGTTATTATTCATTTTAGAATAATTATGATTATTCAGTATGACAGCTGAGTAATTATGTTGAATTTATAAAAAAAATATTGAAATATAGTGGCATTATTGAAATACAGCACTACATATGCTATGAAAGTGGTATGCAGTAACATAGCATATGCTGAGATTATGAGAATTGAAATTTAATCAGAGAAGGGGTACATATATGCCGGATATTGGTATTATTCTTGGAAGTGATTCAGATCTGCCCAGGATTAAGGATTGTTTCAGGATCCTGGACGATTTCTCAGTTTCATACGAGATTATCGTGGCCTCTGCACATCGCACACCCGCGAAGGCCATGGAATGGGCATCTTCGGCCAGGTCAAGAGGGATAAAGGTTATCATCGCGGTTGCCGGGGGTGCCGCCCACCTGCCGGGGGTTGTTGCTGCCCATACCACGCTTCCGGTAATAGGGGTGCCCATCGAGACAAAGATTTCGGGGGGACTTGATTCACTGCTGTCAGTTGTACAGATGCCA
>CAZVRB010000025.1:0-37375 GCA_964629365.1 uncultured Leptospiraceae bacterium | reverse complement strand
ATCAGCAGCGAGACAAAAAACGATTTACACCACTTTGATTACTGTAGAAAATATCTGCATGCGTATTTTCATTATAATATAAAAGAGGTACCCGCATGAAACGCGGAATACTGCTTTCAATGGCGGCACTGGTTGCCGCCGGATGGCTTCTCTACAGCAACTCTTCCCTGGGACCGGTAGAAGCCACGGTGAACCGTGTGATTGACGGGGATACCATCACCGTGAACGGCACCATACAGGGAACCCCGTACACTGACAAGAAAGTACGGGTAATGTTCATTGATACCCCCGAAGTGCGTAACAATAGACATGACATGGCCATGCCCGAAGGACAGAGTGCAACCGCCCTCTTGAAAAAGCACCTGAAGCCCGGCCACAGGGTCACACTGGTAAACCCGGGGGGTACCATCGGGCTTGACCGATACGGGCGTCTATTGGCCATCGTGCTGTTCAACGATACCTCCATAGAGGAGTTGATGATCCGCTCAGGGTACTCGGTACTATGGCTAAAATACGGCTCACCGCCGGAACCCTACCTGTCCACCTGGCTTGATGCAGAAGAGGAAGCCCGCCGGGAAAAACGGGGCTGCTGGGGAAGCTCCCCGAAATGGATGCGGGACAAGCATAGCGAACGTACGGCCCCGAATTAATTAAAGGAGTCAAGGTTGGTGACGAATATACCTTCAAGTTATGGGGAAGTTACTGCATTGACTTTCGAAAATGGTCAAGGCTGTAGGGAATGTTCTCATCCAGGATGGGCATGATGGGTTCCCTTCTTGGTTTAAATGAGCGGGCCATGTTCACCCGGGCAAACTCGTTTTCCCTGTTCAGCCTGGTTGCGTATTCGATGGCCTTCCAGTAAGAGATGCTGCTCTTGCTTTCATCTCCCTGCAGCTGGTAAATGGCACCAAGGTTGTTGTATGCCGAGGCCAGTGACTGGAAAATTGTGACATGATCATCACGCTCGGTAAAGACCTTTTGTATTCCTTCAGCTTTATTTTCAAATACGGTTATCAGCTTCAGGTATTCACCCTTGCTTGCTTCAAGCTTGTTTAAATGATAGAAGGCGTTACCCAGTGAAAACATGACTTCCGGGTTGGAAATAACATCCTCGTAAAGATGCAGCCATTCTTCAAGGGCTTTCTCGTAATTTCCCTGTACGTAGTATATCCTGCCCAGGTTATAATACACTTCAGGAGTAGAATAATCTTCAGCAAGGGCTGTTTCATATTTCTTTCTTGCTATCTCGAGATTGGCCATGGCGTCTGCCTGGGTTTCCAGGTTTTCTTCACTAAAATCATCACCAAACCTGAACTTAACTTTCTCGAAGAAATAGTAAAAAATATGGCCAAGATGTGCATAAGTATTACCGATTGATTCGGTCTCGTAGTAAAAATCCTCTTCGGTAAACGACGCGGGCGACTGGTATGCCGCCAGGGCCCTGTTGAGGTAACGGTATGATTCAACGGGCTCGTTAATAGAGTAATAATATTCACCAAGCATATGAAGTGCACCGAAATACTCGTCCCCCTGGTCTTCTGCCTGTTCAACTGCCTCTTTAAGCAGCCGCTCCATCATCTTCAGGTTGTTTTGAGCCCTGGCAAGTTTGGCGCTGTGCAGGTAGAGGGGCGGATAATCTGGATTTTGATCACGCATGGCATCAAGCACGTTGCGAACCGCGGGATACAGGTTGTCATCCCTGTCCTTCAGCCGTTTTGATTGTATACCGTAATCAATTCTTACGTTAGCATCTTCTGTTCTCTGTTTGCTCATATAAAAACTGGCAAGCTTTCCGAGAAGAGGGGATGGAATTTCATCCATCATATTTTTTGCCCGCAGGTCTGTATGTATGGACAGCACCTCGGGGAGGTTGTCCCGTTCCACGAAAAGATTCAGCAGTCCAGAATATCCAATAGCTGAATCCGGTTCTACCTGCAGTATATTCTCGAAATAATGGCGAGACTTCAAGTATTCACCCTGGTACATGTAGGCATTTCCGATGCCGTACATGGCACTGATGTTATCTTTATCCAGGGTCAGCACCCGGTTATACATGTCTATAGATATATCTAGCTGTGATATATCGGGAGATGGTTTTTTATCTTCAGGGTAGAAGACAGTAACAGCGTTCTTGCGTATCCTTTTATAATAATTCTCAGGCACACGTGAAAAGAAGTAGCCCACATTGTTTAATGTCTCTACATCAGTTTTATCAATTTCATAAGCCTTTGCAAGTTTCCGGTATGACCTGTCATATTCCTTTTTAACGAAATACGCCCTGGCATAGGCATTATAGCCATAGAGATAATCACTGCGATAATTTTCATCCACGTAGGTAAAATGATCTTCAGCTTTTTTATAATCCTGTACCTTTTTGCTGACCGGGTCTCCCGGCTCCCTGATAAGTGCCACACCCTTTTCAATGTAGCGTTTGGCCATAACCGGTTTATACACGTACTGGTATCCAATAATGGTAAAAAGAAAAGCGATGAGGGCGGCAATACCTGCAATTTTTGTATTTCGCAATACTCTCTTCTGGCGCTCCATCCCCTCCCTGCTGTATTCGGGACGGGAGGTAAGGACACGACGGGAGGGCTCTTCCTCTTCAGAGATGTCTATTGAAATACCCAGTTTCTTCTCAAGAAATCGCCGGACATTATCCTCTGGCTTTCCCCCTATAATCAGGTCTACCAGCTGCCTTGTTTCCTGCGGGGGCAGCCTATCATTCAGTATGGTATTCTTTATGGCCTTTCTCAGTGAAGGATTATACAGAAAAAGAGCCTTTTTCATCTTCTTCAATTCCTGGTCGGAAAGCTCTACACCTTCCTCCAACATCGGTGCAGGGCCTTCTCCCTCGTCGAGGGGTTCAATCTCTCCAATATCAGGTTCTTCAGGCAGCGGCTCTTCATCCACTACGCGGTCGATATCGTCCATCGACCCTAAATCACCAAGGGTTTCATCTTCAAAACCCGGCAGTGCTTCTTCGTCCTGGGCTTCGTGTATCTCATCGGCCGGCGAGATGCCACCTTCACCCAGGTCTTCTATATCCGGAGCTTCAACTCCTTCAAGCATTGACTCCATCTCGGCAGATGGAGGAGTCTCATCAGGCAATTCTTCGGGTATATCGTCTGCCGCTTCTGCGGCTTCCTCTGACAGGTCTTCGATGTCTATATCGGGAAGATCACTTTCTGACGCTTCGTCCATATCTCCCATCTCTTCTGCGGATATATCAGACAGGTCGGGGATATCCGTTTCAGCGTCTTCCAGTTCAACACCACCGGGTTCCGCCGAAGGTTCTTCGGCAGCTTCTTCGAAATCGGGAAAGGCAGGCTCTTCATCCATTATGTCCCTGGGTATGTCCTGCTCATCCACCGACTCCGGTTCACCCTCGGTAAGGGCACCCAGCTCTTCCAGGGGTGACCTTGCCTTATCTGCCTCAGCGCCGGGTTCTTCTTCCTCGAAAGAAAATCCTTCTGGCTCTTCGGGAAAGGCCTCTTCTTCAGAAATTTGCGAAATATCTTCTTCAGATTCTGGCTGAAATAATTCCTCTTCGGGCAGGGCAGCTTCCTCATCTGGCTGAAAAATATCTTCATCTTGCTGCACAGGCTCTTCTTCAGGCTCAATCTCATGGATCAGGCCGGTGATATCTTCAACAGGTTCTTCTTCGTCAGATGACACTGAACCGGCTTCCTCAGCTGGTTCGGGGATATCTGAGATATCTTCGGCAAACCTGAAGGCATCTTCCTGTGGAACGGATTCTTCTTCCCGTGGTACTGATTCTTCTTCAAATTGTGGAAATTCATCGTCCACGGAACCAGGCTGCTGCATACCGGAAGCCTGCTGCCGCAACGATTTGAGAGTACCAAGTGTTTCAGGTACCGCTTCAGTTATTCGCTGAATTTCTTCAAGCTCTTCGGGGGAGTATTCTATGTGTTCACCGTTTTCTGCCATCTGACCGGTCACATGCCTCTTTTTTTCTTAATTATAAATATAACACGGGAATAAACAGACATATATAAAAGGGACATAATTAACGCACTATATTTTTTATAAAAAATCAACCAGTTTTTTCTTCACCCTCACGAAGAATACGCGCTAACTCCCGGGTATTTACTTAATATTTTCATTACAAATATCGACATATAACATATAACAATGAAATCTATTTTCCATAATTACAGACCAGGGGTCACTGCATGAAATTCGCCAAACACGTGTGCGCAGCCTGTATCGGGCTTTGCCTGTTATCATTCTCCCTTCCGGGTGACGGCTCCAATGAATCAGGGACATACTATTCACTGCGTTTCCTGAAAGAAGCATCATCTCCCCAACAGGTATCCATGATGAGGTTTTCAAAAGACAATCAAAAAACTGTAATGGTAAGGGGAACCCTTATCACCTACAAAAACCGGCAGGCTTCTACAGTATCCATATCAGGTGATTTCAATAACTGGACATCAGTTAAAATGGAACGTGGGGATCACGGGGTGTGGTATTATCTCATAGAGAGCAGTGACAATGATGAAAAGATACGATATAAATTATGTGCCGACGGGATCTGGATAGCTGACCCCCTTAATGTACACAAATCAGATGACGGGGCGGGTTCATACGTATCAATATTGCGAAACACTATGAAACCCGAAGGAACACATCTCACCTACAGGATTATAAACAAAAGAAAAAATATTGTGGAATTCCGCCTGCACGCACCCGGGGCTTCAATGGTATCCCTGGTTGGTGATTTTAATAACTGGAATCCTGAAAATGATATGTTAAAGAAAGATCCTGATGGCATCTGGCGTCTGAAAAAACGGATCACCGATGGGAAATACAAGTATAACTTCATAGTAGACGGGAAATGGAGAATCGACCGGTATAATCCACACACGGCAACCAACAGGATCGGCCAGATGTGCTCGGTTCTGAGAATGAAGTGATCAATCGGGGATACCCTTTCGCAAACAGAGATTTTTTATGCAGCATTGATCACAAAGGGGGTTCTTTTTACATATATCCTTTCCATGGGCCACGATAAGGGCATGGTATTCATTATACTCCTGTATTTCACCCGCAAAATCACGATGAAAGAACTCCTGCACCTGTTGATACCCTTCCTCTTCATTAAGCACACCCACCCGGCTGAAGATACGTTTTGTATATGCGTCCACAACAAAGAGTTTTCTCTCCAGGGCGTAGAGTAATATGGAATCGGCTGTTTCCGGTCCGATTCGGTTGATCATGATCAGTTCTCTTCGCAATTCATCGGTACCCCGTTTCTGCAGCATGGAAAAACTGTATCGGTACCTGGAAAACCAGCTGAGAAAATCCCTCAGGGTTTGCGCTTTCTGATTATAATATCCCGCGGGCCTGATGAGTGATTTGACAATATCAGGGTCGGCGCCGGCCAGTTTTTTCGGGGTCACCAGTTTTTCTTCTTTCAGGTTGGCAATAGCCTTTGATACGTTAACCCACGCCACGTTCTGGGTGAGAATGGCCCCCACCGCTATCTCGAAGGGTGTATCCCCCGGCCACCAGTCCTGTGGCCCATAATGAGAATACATCCTGCTGTATATTGTATTCAACAGTGACACAATAATCAGAAACTGAATGGAAGTCGCTTTGAATCAGCCTGCTCTACCAGGATATCACCATCTTCTTTATATTTCTTCAGAAGAAAATGGGTCACCGTTGACTGCACGTTTTTCAGCACCGAAAGCTTCTCTGAAACAAAAAGTGCCACGTCCTTCAAGGTGGGTCCTTCAACCTGCACCAGCAGATCGTATCCACCGGAAAGAAGGTACACCGAAGTAACATCGGGAAACTTGTAGATAGACTCCGCGATTGAATCAAACCCCACACCCCTTTCGGGAATAACCTTTACCTCGATAAGGGCACGTACCTCGTGCTGCTTGATTCGCTGCCAGTTAATCTGTGTTTTATACCTGAGTATTATGCGGTCTTCTTCTAACTTCTTAATGTACTTTTGAACTTTCTGTGATGTGATATTCAGCTGACTGGCTATCACATCCGGGGTAGCCGTGGCATCATTATAAAGAATTTCCAGTATATCTTCCCCTGTTTTGTCAATCTTGTATGGCTTCATTATATCCAGCACTCCTCAATTGATGCATGTACTTAAACGCATGATGGAAATTAACGCTTTACTTACAATCCCGTCAATATTAATTTTGTCAGCATGATGGATATACAGAATCGAACCAGTCAGCTGTAACCAGCACCTGCTTGTAAACTATGAAGATACCGGCTTTTATAATAATACCCCACGGGGGATACCAGGTACCCGAAGAGATGGCGGATTACTCCACTCTTAACCAGTTTGATTGTTTCATGGAAGCTGACACCAGTGCAAACGAGATATTCAACCTGTCGGGTGAGACACTGGGATTTATTGATTCACAGGTTTCAAGGCTTTTCATCGATCTTGACAGGCCGGCCTACAGCATGCCCCCCGTGTCTGATGACGGGGTGATCAAGATACAGACTTCAGGAGGAAAGGACGTGTTCAGGGAAAACTGCTTCCCCGACGAGATAGCCCTGGCCTCTATGCTGAAACGCTATTATTTCCCCTTCCACGCAACCATCGATAAAATCATTAAAACCGGGGAACCCGCTATTCTGCTGGAATGTCACACGATGATGCCTGTTGCCCCGGCCAATGCCATTGATGCGGGAAAACCACGTCCCCTCATTATTGTTGAGGACAGGGTGGAAACACGGGATAAAACGGTGCGCACCTGTCCTGAAAATTTATCAGAAGACCTCACTAATGAACTTGTAAAAAGTTTCAGGGACGAGGACACCACCGCCGCCGGAAGGGCTATTACGGGTGAACCCCGAAGAAACCGCTTTATCCTGGGAAAATACGGCAGGGGAAAGATCCCCATGCTTCGGGTATCAATCTCCAGGTCACTTTTTATTAATGAAAAGGACTTCAGCTACGAATTTATGTCAGTTAATCCGCTAAGAATAGAGAACCTCAGGGAAAAATTTCTCACTGCCCTTCACCGTTTTATGCACAAAAACTTCTAATTACCATCCAAGGTTTGTGACGTGTTCGTAGGCGTTTATAGCCGCCGTAGCCCCGTCAGCCGCCGCCATCACCACCTGCCGTCGTGAAGCCTTGCGCAGGTCTCCAGCCGCGTACAACCCTTCTACCGAGGTGCGCATCTGAATATCCACAATAACTTCACCATTCTCAGCGAGCACATCTGATGGGAGATAGCCGGTATTGGGGATATATCCCACGAAAATAAATACCCCGTCCACATCCAGCTCTTCTTTTTCACCCTTTTTTCTGTTGTATATACTTAACGAAGAAACCTTTTCCTCGCCGTTTATGGACGTCACCATGGTATCATAAACCGGTACAATCTTCTCTTCAGAAAGCACCCTGTCCTGCAAAATCTTCTGCCCGCGAAACTGGTCACGGCGATGAAGCAGGTAGACCTTCGACGCGAAACGGGTGAGGTAGAGCGCCTCTTCAAGGGCCGTACTTCCACCCCCTACAACGGCGGTCACCCTGTCTTTAAAAAAAGCCGCGTCACAGGTTGCACAGTATGAGACACCTTTCCCGGTATACTCGCTTTCCCCCGGAACCCCCAGTCGCTTCAGTGAGGCCCCGGTAGCTGATATAACCGTCCTGGTATCAAGCATCCTGCCGTCGGTAGTGGCTATCTCAAAGTAGTCTTTCGTCTTCAGCACCCTGCTCACCTCGGCGCTTTCTATTTCAACACCCAGCCTGCGAGCCTGGTTCTCCATGTTACTGGCAAGCTGCCAGCCTTCGATGGGATCAACGAATCCGGGATAATTCTCAATCTCGTAGGTCATCATCACCTGTCCACCCGGTGATATTTTCTCCAGGACCTGCACGTCAAGTCCTGCACGTATGGCATAGATTGCGGCGCTCATCCCCGCGGGGCCCGCGCCGATAATGGTACAGTCTTTCATAGTATGATTTCTCCTCGTTTTTTGTGTATACTACAGTATAACTTAAAATACTAAAAATGTCAACAAGGAAAACCACCGGGGAACAGAGAGACAGAGATATAAAATATATTAAGTCATCTATTTATTTAATAACGTCAATACCTGCTTATATACTGATTCAGCCTGGTTGTAAAATTTTTTTACAGTTTCAATTTTTGGTATTCCATCAGGTATCAAACCCGAATTAGATGGATACCTCGTTTCAATGTACACATCATTAATTTCATCTAATACATCTTCATCAATTTGCATTTCCAGCCCGCATTCTTCAACCATCCCAAATAACTTTTCTAAATCATGCAACCTGGGGACTTTTAAATTCTTTTCTTCTAATATGGCTTTAAATGCCTTTTCAATTGTTTGCTGGCAATGAAAAGCTACACTTTGTGTTAACCCTGGATCTTCTAATAATTTCAATGCCGAGTCTAAATCGATCTTAGAAAATTTTAGCCATTCTTCAGCTCGCTTTTTCATACAGCTTTTTCCCGGTGTCCAGTATTTCTTTGAAAAAAGAACCCTTTTCTTCTGTCATTTTTTCAATTTCTTTTTTTGTATATACTAATAGATCAATCGCTACTTTTCTATTTATTTTTCGCAATGATCGCCTGATGTCCAGCTTTAGTTTCATTTTTTCTTCATACGTTTCGGGAATTTCATCAATATCTAAAACAACAAGTAAATCAATATCGCTTTCATCATCATAGTTACCGCTACTTAATGATCCAAACTATATTATTTCTTTTGTATTATGCTATTTTATTTAATGAACACTCTATCTTTTCTTTCATATTAGTACCCATAAATATAGCCTCATCATCGGTTATACAATTTAAGAAACACCTTATTCCAGGATCTATAGATATTATTTCTTTTGTATTATGATTCTTGAGAATTTCGATTATATCATTAAGATATTTTTTAATCAATATTTCGTCTCCTGTTTTTAACTACATCCCTTATGTGGCGCATATGATACAGTATGATTTAAAATACTAAAAATGTCAATATAGTTCTACCATTTAGTCTTCACATCTCACAAATAAAACCAGTATTTACCTTGACAGAAAATCATTTACCAGTTTTTTTTTCACTACCACTATAAAAAAGCAATCTGAATATAACACTAAAACCATATAAGAGAGTACATTATGAGCGCAGAAAAAGTAACGTACGAAAACGGCAAAATAACCACACCCGACAATCCCATTCTTCTCTTTATAGAGGGGGACGGCACCGGTCCGGATATATGGAAGGCCACCAGGCTGGTTCTTGATGCCGCGGTTGAAAAAACCTATGGCGGAAAGAGGAAGATCCAGTGGAAAGAAATTCTTGCCGGAGAAAAGTCATACAACCAGAACGGCAAATGGCTTCCCGAAGAAACCGTTGAAATGATAAAAGAATACAAGGTTGCCATCAAGGGTCCCCTTACCACACCGGTTGGCGGCGGTATCCGCAGCATTAACGTTGCTCTCAGGCATCAGTTGAAACTCTACTCATGCGTGCGGCCAGTACGCTATATGAAGGGGGTGCCAAGTCCCCTGAAAAAACCAGAGCTGGTGGACATGGTGATCTTCAGGGAGAACATGGAAGACCTTTACGCTGGTATTGAATGGCAGCAGGGAACCGATGATGCAAAGAAAGTGAAAGACTTTCTGAACAGCCAGATGGGATGCTCCCTCACTGATGATGCCGGCATCGGGGTAAAACCCATCAGCATCACCAATACAAAAAACATCGTCCGCAGGGCCATTGAATATGCCATCGACAATAACCGTAAAAGTGTAACCCTTATGCACAAGGGAAACATAATGAAATTCACCGAAGGTGCCTTTCGCGACTGGGGCTACCAGCTTGCAAAAGAAGAATTCGCCGACAAAACCATCACCGAAGATGAATTATGGGACAATTATGACGGCAAACAACCCGAGGGCAAGATCGTTATTAAGGACAGGATCGCCGATGCCATTTTCCAGATGGTGCTTCTACGGCCAACCGACTTCGACGTGATCGCCACACCCAACTTAAACGGCGATTATATCTCAGACGCACTTGCCGCGCAGGTGGGAGGGCTTGGCATGGCACCGGGTGCAAATATCGGCGACAACGAGGCGGTTTTCGAGGCTACCCACGGCACCGCCCCCAAGTATGCCGGCCAGGACAAGGTGAATCCAAGTTCCCTGGTACTCTCCGGCGAGATGATGCTGCGCTTTTTGGGATGGACAGAAGCCGCCGACACCCTCATCAGCGCCCTTGAAAAAACCATAAGCAACAAAACGGTCACCTACGACCTCGAAAGACAACTTGAAGGTGCCACACTGCTCAAGTGCTCAGAATTCGGCCAGGCTGTAGCAGATAATATGTAGTTTGAGTGAGAAGTGAAGAGTGAGCAGTGATCAGAAGCATATTCCTGTAATAAACTGTTCACTGTTCACCTCTCACTTCTCACTCAAATAATCCATTTGACATTACCTCGACATCGATTTAATACTGCTTCATACTGAATATCGCATTCATAATTTCCCGTAACAGCAGAGGATGCCATGTTTGAAAACTTTTTTGCCTTTACTGAAACCAGTATACACTGGGTTGATGTCAGTCTTATTATCGCCTACATGGCAGGGATAACCGTTTTCGGCTACTTCTTCAGTAAACGCATCAAGACATCAAGTGATTACTTCCTGGCAGGCCGCTCACTTCCCTGGTGGATCATCGGGATGTCCATTATCGGTACCAATATCGGCTCTAATGATTACGTGGGGGCTGCCGGCGGTGCCTACCGTATCGGTATCGCCCAGGCAAACTTCGAATGGATCGGTGCCATCCCCGCCATGATCTTATCGGCATTCATCTTTATTCCATTTTACTGGCGGGCGGGGGTCTTTTCAATTCCCGAGTACCTGGGCAAGCGCTACAGCGACGCAGTGAGGGTGATATCAGCCGTAATTCTCACCCTGTTTTCCATCATCATCGTGGGGGTATTTCTCTGGGCAACCGCCCTTATGCTGCAAACATATCTTGGGTGGCCCGTGTATTTCAGCATACTGGTAACCGCAGCCGTTGTGGGTTTTTATACCATCTCCGGGGGCCTTGGGGCGGTGGCCATCACCGACTCCATACAGCTTGTCATCATGTTTACCGGCGCCATCGCGGTGGCGGTACTTGGCATAAGTGAAGCAGGGGGACTTGACCATTTCATCGCCACCATACAGGCTGAACACCCTTCACACCTGAAGGCATTTCTGCCTGCAGACCACGAGTTCTTCCCATGGCCCGGGGTTATCCTGGGGCTGGGAATGGTGCTCTCACCAGCCTACTGGTGTACCAACCAGGCTATCTTACAGAGAACACTGGGGGCACGGAGTGAGTGGGACGGGCGGGCTTCCATGATGCTTGCCGCTATCGCCAAGACCTTCGTCCCCTTCCTCATCGTGCTGCCCGGACTCCTTGCCCTCACCATGGTGCAGGGTGGACTTGACAACCAGGACCAGGCCCTCCCCTGGGTTATTAAGAATATACTGCCGGTTGGGCTTTCCGGCCTCATGTTCGTGGCCTTTATCGCCGCCCTGCAGTCTTCAATCGACTCAACCATGAATTCCGCGTCGGTAATGATAACCCGTGACATCATCGGTGTTGTAACCGGCAGGGGGGTACATGAGCTTCGCGACCTGAAACTTGGCAAGATATTCACCTTCATGGTGCTCATCATCGGTATCTTCTGCGCGCCACTGACAGCGAAATTTGAAGGGATTTACGTGTTCGTACAGTTCACCCTGTCATTGTTCCAGGGGCCCATGCTTGCACTCATACTGCTTGGCATACTCAGCAAAAAGATGACGCCAAAAGCGGGACTCTACAGCCTGGTAATCGGCGTTACCTCCTCACTTATAATGGGACTGCCATCCCTGCTCACAAGCCTTGGTTTTACTACAGCCGCCCAGGCGGCAGGGGGCTGGAACATCAATATGCTGTATATCGCCTTCTGGAGTTTCATTATATCGGTTACATCCCTCGTTATAATCAGCAGTTTCACCACGCCCAAAACCGAACAGGAGCTGGTAAACCTTACCTACTCAAAAACTGTACCGGAGGTGCTTAGCAATGATTGATCTCGTACATTCACTGCCGCTGTGGACGGCAAAGATCGGTGCCGCAGTCATCTTCGGCGGTATACTGGTAATGGCATGGGTACTGCCACGCCATTTCATATTCCAGGGAGCTCCCGACAACAGCAACTGGCGTGACCTGCGTATCTGGGCCACCCTGCTCATACTTATACAGCTGGGGCTTTACGCTATTTTTTAGGGAGTAAACCCGGTTCTATTCCAACTCCGGTTATAGCAAACGCATACGTATTACTTGATGTGTCATGGGCATCCCTTTTTTTCCTTTCCAGAATATTATATATATCGAAATAATAAGGATGGCATAAAAAAGTGATGGAAACAGAATACACCCGGTAGTATGGTTACTTCTTGAAATGCCGCTTTATGATATGTTCGCATGATATTTTTACAGAAATTGAATCTATGAAACAAGTACTGATCACCCTGGAGACGTCACATAATGATCACAATAATCAAATACCTGATTGAAAAAAAACTCCTCATCAACCTGACAGTGGCGCTTATCGCCGTTATCGGTATAACCGCCATATTCAGCCTTAACCGGGAAGCATACCCGGAAGTCAGCTTTGACATGGTAAGCATAACTACTGTGTATCCCGGAGGAGCCCCTGATGAGTTGGAAAACCTTGTTACCATCCCCATCGAAAAAAAATTGAAAGAGGTGGACGGGCTGGACAAGGTACGTTCCTATAACATCGAGAACGTATCCGTTATCGCCGTCTATATTGACGAGCACGCGCCTGATAAAGACCAGGTGGTGCAGGATATCAAGGACGCGGTTGACCTGGTTGAAGACCTTCCGGAAAATGTAGAAACACCCCTTGTTGAAGAAATAACCACCGACAAAACCGAGGTACTATACTGTGCCATACACGGGAAGGATGAGACTGTCCCCTACTCCAGGGTGAGGAAAGTTGCTGACCAGCTGGAAGATTATATTTATGAATTTGATGGCGTAGCCGAAGTGGAAGACCTGGGCTTTTACGATCGTGAATACCTGGTAGAAGTAAACCCCGATGCCCTGGAAAAATACAGGATAGGTATGAACAACGTTATCGGTGTGCTTGCAAACAGGAACATTGACCTCCCTGGTGGATCGCTGCGCATAGGCAGAAACGAGTATGTTTTAAGAACCAAGGGGCAATACCGAAATGTGAAGGAAGTGGGCAATACCGTTATAATGGCAAATGATGTCGGTTTCGCAGCCAGGATTAAGGACGTGGCCCATGTTACTGACACATTCGAGGAGCCGGATATTTACGAGCGCTACCAGGGACAGCAGGCTGTCATTTTCAAGATATGGAAGAAGAGAAGCGCCGACGAGATAGACCTTGCAGACAAATTGAAGGCGGGAATAGCCGGCTTCCATAACGGTGATGACCAGTCAGTGGTCATAGACATGTATAACGATACCAGTGAGTATACCAGGAACAACATAAACTCCGTGCTCACCAATGCCGTTACCGGCTTTGCACTTCTGGCGCTGATACTCTTCATATTTCTCGGGTGGAGAATGTCCACCCTGATGACCGCGTCCATTCCACTGGTTTTTCTCATTGCATTTATCGGAATGCAGGCACTGGACGTGACCATAAATGTTATAAGCCTCTTCGGTATGATCATGGTGCTGGGGATGATCGTTGATTTCGGAATCGTTGTGTCCGAGAATGCCCACCGCTACCTGGAAAAGGGGCTGCCACGCCGTGAAGCCATACTCAAGGGAGTGAACGAGGTTGTATGGCCGGTTACCGTCACCTTCCTGTGTATTTCAGCAGCATTTATGCCGCTGCTCATACTCACCGGTATTATGGGTAAGTTTATAAAATTCATACCACTGGTAGTGATGATCTCACTTGCTGCGTCCTGGTTTGTTGCACTGTTCTTTCTTCCATCATACCTGAACATGTTTCATTCAGATACTACCCATCGAGATGATAAAAGAGGAAGGGATGAGCAGGATGATGAACTTGCCTCCGGTTTTTTCAGCAGGGTTCAGCTTGGCTACATGTCATTTCTGCGAATTGCACTCAGGCATCGCTATATTACCATTTCCATCCTCGTTGTATTGCTGGTGATATCTGTGGCATTGATCCCGGTGATAGGATTCGTTTTTTCACCTGGCGGCGGATCAGAGAAAATCGAGATAAAGACGTATCTTCCCAACAGCAGGAACCTGGAGTACAACCTGCAGCAGATGAAGGTCATAGAAAAATCAATACTTGAACTACCGGAAGAGGAACTGGAGGCACTGCACGCAAGGGTGGGAACCGAGGTGCCATTCGGCCTGGACCCAAAGCCCGGTGACGGTACACACAAGTCCACCCTCTTCCTTTACCTGACACCGGAGAGGGACAGGGAACGCGTTGCAGCCGATATCGCTGACGAACTGCGACAGAAGATAGACCAATCCAGGGAAAAAGGAAAACTATCAACAGAGCTTGACATCAAGGTTGAGGTTGACGAATCGGGTCCTCCCGTAGGCAAGCCGGTAAACGTGGAGATCAGGGGAGAAGACTTTGACACCATGCTGGATATCGCCAGCCACTATACTGATCACCTGAAAACTCTTGAAGGGGTCTATGACATCTCAACTGATTTTGAAAGGGGAAAGACCGAATACCGTTACCGTGTCAATGAATTGACCGCCGGTAGAACGGGGGTTTCTGTAAAAGACATCGCCCAGGCCATACACGCGTCTTTCGAAGGAGTTGAAGCATCAAGTATCCGGGAAGGCGAAGAGGAGATCGGCATCAGGGTAAGATTTACCGACAGTGCACGAAAACGCATGAAAAGCCTGAACGAGGTGAAGATCTCCAATAACAGGGGAGGTCTTATCCCCCTTGGGGCTGTCACCCATGTGAACAAGTCACCCGGGTATGCGCAGATCAACCGCCTGGATTACAAGCGGGTTATACAGGTGCAGGCAAACGTTGATACGGAGAAGACCACCTCGGTAAAGATCAACAACAACCTGCAGCAGAAATTCGCTAACCTCGAATCGAAGTACCCGGGGTATAATGTATCTTACGGCGGAGAACATGAAGAAACCAGCGAGAGCATGGCTGAACTTGGAAGCCTTTTCCAGGTAGCCCTGCTTGTTATATATATTGTACTGGCTGCTTTCTTCGGTTCAATGCTCATCCCCTTCGTGGTAATGAGTGCCATCCCCTTCTCCCTTGTGGGGGTTATATTCGCACTGTTCGCCCATGGTGAACCAATGAGCTTTATGACAGCCCTTGCCCTTTTCAGTCTTTCAGGTGTGATCGTCAGCAACACTGTCACACTGGTTGAATTTATAAACATTCAAAGAGACCAGGGGAAGAACATGGTTGACGCGGTTGTGAAAGGATCAATGCTGAGACTTCGCCCTGTCATCCTTACCACTGGCACCACTGTTCTGGGACTCATGCCAAGTATTTACGGAATAGGGGAAAAAAACTATCATGTTGCACCCCTGGCACTGGCCTTCGGGTACGGGCTGATATTTGCCACCATCATAACGCTGGTTCTTGTGCCGTCTTTTTATCACATCGCCGAAGATATTAAGGGATTAACAGCAAAAATTGCGGGAGTTTTCGGAATAAAAACGAATAGTTCGCTATACTGACAGAAAGGAGATTTGCCAAAACCATGCGAATTATTTACACAATACTATTATCAGCATTCTTCCTTATTGCTGTAAGCATCATGTGTGCTGCATTATTTCTGCCCCATCAGCTATACGCTGAAACCCAGCCGGGCAAAAATGCACCAGTTGAAACATCCATACAATCAACCATACCTGTCGACCCGGTTATAACACGTATTGATGTAACCGGTTTAAAACGAAGCAAAGACGCACTCATCGAACATCTCTGCGGGATACGGCCAGGGGACAGGCTTTCAGAGTTTAACCCCGTGGCATGTAAAAACCGTATGATGAAGACTGGACTTTTCAGTGAGGTAACAATTGAGACTGCTATTTCTGCTAATAACGCTATAATTCATATTCATGCCCGGGAAAAGTGGACACTGATCCCCATGCCCTTTGCCGCCTCAAACAGCAATAACAGCATGGCCGGTTTTTACCTTATGGACATGAACATGCTTGGCCTCAACAAGAAATTGTTCGTTGGCGGCATCTATTCCACTTACGGCTGGAAAACCAATCTCGGCATTATCGCACCCCATCTTGGTTCTTCAAACTATACCGGAAGTATATTTACAGAGATAAGCGATTACCGGTACGAGAACGCGGATGCAGCAGGAAATGTGTATGAAAGGTATGATGCCCGCCTGCAAAAAGCCGCGTATTCCCTGGGGTACCAGTTTTTTAATGTGATTACATTGTCCTTAACCGGCAATTATTATAACACGGATGTGTATAATCGTGTTAATACTACAAGCAATGACATACGAGATGCCAGGGCACTGGGACAGGGATTATCCCTGCGCATTGATACCATGCGTCATACCGGAACATTCCTTCACGGGGTATACCTGAGAACCGATTATACCCACGGTATACCCCTGGGATCAACCGGCGCTGAATATGACAACGTGGAGTCCCGACTGGTTTATTCTTTCGGAGGATTTTCAGATCATCTCGTCAAATTCTACGCACACGCGGGCACCGGCGATATGCCCGATGCATTTGAAGAACGAATTGGCGGAAAACCCGGTTTCAGGGCGCTGCCCCCCGAGCAAATACCTGCAGATACCTATGCGGGAGGGTTTATCGCGTATGAAATTCCCTGGCTCTACCTTTCATGGGGAACCATCACCGTGCAGGGATACTGGGAAAACGGTATGTACAGCAGAACAGAAAGCACCACCACGTACTTTTACGGTCCCGGCGGCGGATTCAGGCTCTACCTGAAAAAGATCGCCATACCTGCCGTTGGTATAGATGCAACGTACAATTTCGAGGAAAGGAGCCTTGAAATGAGCGCTGCCGTGGGTTTTCGCATGTAATTCGCTATTCCCCGTTATAGCTTATCCACATCATCAGGGCAAAGCCCGAACTTTTCCATCTCTTCAAGGTTACCTTCAGGCTCTATATGTACCATGATATCATAGACGTTGGGAATGCGCTGCCTGATGCCGCCTTCAACGGCAACCGCTATTTCATGGGCTTCTTTCACACTCAGATGCTCTTCAACCTCTATGTCGAGATCTATGAAATAGTATTCTCCCATTTTACGAACCCGCATGCGGTGGGGATTTGCCGCTCCCTTTGTCTCCCGCACAACATTATTTATTTGATTATAAATTTCAGCGCTTATTCCTCCCCCCATCAGCTCCCTGTTGGTATCCATGTACACCTGCACCGCTGTTTTCATTATCAGAATGCTTATGACGGTGGCGATTATCGGGTCAAGAATGGGAAGTTTGAAATAGATGGTAAACCCGAGTCCTGCAAGAACACCAGTGGAAATAAGTATGTCATTCTGCATGTTCTTCGCGTTGGCAATGATCATTGGGCTTGATGCCTTCTTTCCAAGATAATACTGCGATAGGGCAAGCAGCATTTTTCCCACTATTGATATAATAATTACATACACTCCCAGAATTGAAGGAATAGTGGGAGTCTCACCTTTAATGAAACTTCCTATCGTGGTCAGCATAAGCTGTGCGCCGGCAAAAAATATTATAAAGGCAAGTATGGCGGTAGCCAGCGTCTCGGCCCTGCTGTGGCCGAAAGGATGCTCCGGGTCAGGAGGCTGGTTGATTATAACAGCGGTAAAGAGGGTAACAACCGAACCGAGAACATCGGTAGCACTGTCAATACCATCAGCCACCACCGCGAGACTGCCCGAAATAATCCCCGCGATTATTTTCAGCAGGGCAAGAAACGCGTTACCTGTTATCCCGATCCATGAGGCCAGCTTAATCGTACTTACTCTGTCAGCCATGTATCACTCCCGAAAGGCCAGATATACTGTCACTTATATCATCCCACCTGTTGTTATTCGAGTAAATTTTTATTGCATATCCAGTATTATAGGATACCCTGTACCTGTTATTTTTTTGATAAAGGAGATTTGTAATGGAACTGAACGAAGCTATTCTGACAAGGAGAAGTATCAGAAAATTCACAGAGAAGAAAGTTACCGATGAAGAGATTCGCGAGCTGCTTGAAGCAGCCCGCTGGGCTCCTTCGTGGGCCAACACCCAGGTATGGGAATTCGTCATTGTACGTGACCCGTCCCTCAAGGAAAAGCTGGTGGAAACCTATTCGGAAACCAACCCGGCGCGCAAATGCTCCCTTGCTGCCAGTGTTTTGATAATTGCGTGCGCGAAGAAAGGGATTGCCGGCTGTAAAGAAGGAGAAGAAGCAACCCCCCTTTCCAACTGGTACATGTTTGATCTTGGACTGGCAACACAGAATTTCTGCCTGAAAGCCCACGAGATGGGACTTGGCACGGTGATAGTAGGTTTTTTTGATCATAAAAAATGCGCTGAACTTCTGGAAATGCCTGACGGCTATACACCTGTGGTTATACTCCCCCTTGGAGAGCCGGCCGTCACCGCCAGGCAGGGACCTCCACGAAAAGAATTGAACGAATTCGTATACAGCGAAACCTTTGATAACAATTTCTTTTCCTGAAACCGGCTGATAACGGTTTTCGGCATTACATATCATGATAGACAGCATGAACCATTATGGAAAAAATGGTATTCCCTTTCTTTTCATTATCGATTTTGAGATGCACTACCCTGTGGTTATACCCCTGCACAAGGTAAACCAGGGGGAGATCCTTTTTGACATTAAAGGTATTAATAATTGCCATACCGTTGAGACTGCGAAAAAAGAAACACTTGATTATTTCTACCGAAAGCCGGTTGATTATTCTACTTACCGGGAAGCCTTTAACATTATTCACCGCAATCAAAAGGACGGCAACTCCTACCTTGCCAATCTTACGTTCGAAACTGTTATCAACACAAATCTTACCCTGAAAGAACTATTCTTTCTTTCCGTAGCACCTTACCGCTTATGGTATAAAGATCAATTTACGGTTTTTTCACCGGAAACATTTGTCACTATTGAGAATGGATACATCTATTCATTTCCAATGAAGGGGACCATCGACGCTGCAGTTCCTGATGCGCAGCAGGTTATCATGGCAGATGAGAAGGAATTCTCAGAACACCTTACAATAGTGGATCTTATCCGAAACGACCTGGGCAGGGTGGCAACAGACATTACCGTTGAAAAGTTTCGATACCTTGACAGTATACGCACCAACAGGAATACCCTCTTGCAGGTAAGTTCAGCTGTCAGGGGAACTCTCAACGCAAATTACCGGGAGAATATTGGTACAATAGTACATGCACTGCTCCCTGCAGGTTCTATCTGCGGTGCCCCCAAAAAAAAGACAGTTGAGATTATCAGGGAGGCCGAAAAGAAAAACCGGGGGTATTATACCGGTGTATTCGGTTATTTCGACGGATCTACAATGGACAGCTGTGTGATGATACGATACATTGAGACAAATGGTGATACAATGGTATACAGGAGCGGTGGTGGCATTACATATTACAGCGATCCCCGCAGGGAATACCAGGAGATGATGGACAAGGTATATGTGCCGATTAATTGAGACAATACAGGTATATAACGGAACAGTGCTTCATGGTGAATATCACCTTCGACGGATTTACGAAAGCAGAAAGAACCTTCTGGGATGTACTGATACCCTCGACCTTGATTCCGTCCTTGAAATTCCCCAAAAGTTTTCAGAAGGACGGGTGAAGTGTCGCGTAATATATGATCGTGTTATTCACGATGCCACGTTTTCGTATTACACCCCACTACCGGTAAAAAATCTGAAACTGGTATATTCAGATGCAATCGAGTACTCCTACAAGTATGAAAACAGGGAAGAGATCAACAGGCTGCGGTCACAGAGGGGGCTGTGTGATGAAATACTCATTGTCAAGCACGAAAGAATAACAGACACTTCTTTTTCTAACGTGGCATTTTTTGACGGGAATAAATGGATAACACCGGCCAATCCACTGTTAGAAGGAACCTGCCGGCAGCGGCTGCTTGACAATAATATTCTAACTGAAGGGGATATAACCGTAAGTGATGTACCGTCATATACACATGTGTCATTAATTAATTCAATGCTGCAATTACATGATGACCTGATCCCAATAGACAAAATAACTTGAATCACCCGTACATGTCATATAGAATCACTATTATAATAAACTGGATAGTATAACCATGGAAAATCATTCGATAGAACTTGAATACAGGGGGCATATAGCGGTTGTTACCCTGAACCGCCCCCACAAAAAAAATGCCTTCGATGAGAAGATGTGGGACGACTTTGAGAATATCACCGCGAAATTAAAGAAGAACACTCCACGGGTGGTGATCGTAACCGGGGCCGGTAACGCCTTCAGCGCCGGGTTTGACGTAAACCCGGAGAATCCACAGGTTTCCCGGCTGGTTGAGGCAGTACAAAACCATCAGCGAAGACCTGTTGAAGCCCTCATTGGCAGGATAAGAACCGCGGTTGATAATTTCGTTTTTCTGCCTGTTCCGGTTATCGCGGCCATTAACGGTAGTGCCTACGGTGGAGGTGCCGAACTTGCCGCACGGTGTGACCTCAGGGTAATTGACCCCGCTGCGGTGTTCTGTTTTTCGGAAACCCGCCTTGGCCTTATGCCCGACTGGGGCGGGGGGGTAGCACTGAGCAGGCTGATCGGGGCCAGCAGGGCGGCAGACCTCATACTCACCGCCAGGGAGATAGATGCCCGTGAAGCCGCTTCCATGGGCATGGTAAACAGAACAAGCCCGCCTGGTAAGGTGCTTGAAGAGGCCATGCAACTGGCAGAACAAATAGCCGGAAATGGGCCATGTGCGGTACGGCACGCCCTCAGTGTGATCAGAAAGGCAGCCGACCTGCCCCAGGGACACGCCCTGCAGGTAGAAACGGACGAGGCAACCAGCCTTATCACTTCTGGCGAATGCTACCATGGAATTACTGCATTCCTGAATAACGAAAAACCCCAATTCCCCGATCCGGGGAAAAAACAATGAAAATATCACAGAAAAGAATTCCCTTTATTCTTATTACAGCCGGAATACTGCTTGTAGCAGCGTCGGTATATTTCTACATATCAACGGGAAGATTTATAGAAGATGCCCATACAGCTTCCGGTAAAGTTATCGCCCTCGTTGATATACCTGCCGACATCGAAAGCTCAGGTGGGGTTCTTTACGCACCGGTAATTAAATTCACCACGGAAGTGGGCACCACAATAACCTTTCAGTCCACCCATGCCGCCAACCCCCCTCCTTACGATAAGGGTGATACGGTTGAGGTACTGTATACTCCTGATGATCCCGGAAACGCCCGTGTTCATGATTTCATAAGTGTATGGCTTGCCCCCCTAATATCACTGTTCCTGGGTATATGCTTTTTAGCAGCGGCAGGATGGAAATCACGGGGACTTGCCCTTTTCATGATCTCAGTTCTGCTGTTGTCCTGTGGGGGAGCTGATAAAAAAGGTGCGGCTAACACGGCACAGGGCAACCTGACCCGAATCTGGTGCCATTCTGACCTGCAGCCTGAAAACACGGATGAGCTGAAATACTACCAGGTGGCGGTTGATGACATGGCCGCCGCCTATAACCGGGTGGACATCGGCCTTGTCCCCGGTGATATCGTGTATGCCAAAAAAGAGGCAGCCATCTATTACAGGGCATTTCTTGAAACCAGGGAAAAGCTGAACACCCCCTGCTGGCTGGAGATTGCCGGGAACCACGAGGCACGCCACCTTGAAGCCTTCATAAAGAATATCGGCAAGCCCCTGCATTATGCCTCACGGTATGGCAACATACTTTTCATATTGATGTCGGACGAGAAACGCACCCCCATGCAGGAGATATCGGACGAGACCTTCAGGTGGTGGAAAGACCTTGTAATCAACAACCAGGACAAGATCATCATTACCGTTACCCATGCCTGTCTCAAGCAGAGCGGCCTTTTAAGCTCCGCGTTTCCCACCATGCGTATTGCCGGTTCAGATCGATTCGCGGAGGTGCTGAAAGAATATCACGTGGACATATGGATATCAGGTCATTCCCATCTGCCAACCTACTTTAACGGGAAGGTGAACCGTCCATTCAGGTACCGTGATACCCTTTTTCTTGAGGTAGCCGCCATACGGAAAGACATCATCAGCGGAATTGAATCATGGATACTGGAACTGGAACATGGAAGTAGAAAAGTTCAGGTTGCAGCCCGTAATCATGGACGGGGCAAAGAAACCTGGAATATGACCTTTACACACGAACTGAGATTACCCTATAATAAAACCACGGGAAGCATGGGTAATTGTACAATTATACCTTTTCCAGAAGTGAAATGACCCTGAGTGGAGCATACTACATATGAACACCGAAACCTGGATTTACGTGGCGGGTCCCCTCTTTTCTACTGCCGAACGAAATTTTAACAGTGAGCTGGCATCTCATCTTCAAAACGGGGCACTGGGAGTCTTTCTGCCCCAGGATGAGTGCAACGGGTTATCAGATCCAGCTGATATCTATGAAAAATGCATTGATGGAATTCGGGGCGCGTCAGTACTTATTGCTGTTCTTGACGGCACTGATGCAGATTCCGGTACCGCATGGGAGATGGGGTATGCTGTCGCCCGTGGTATACCGGTGATCGGCATAAGAACAGACTTCAGGCGCCACGGCGATGATGGGGGCCTGAACCTCATGTTATCACGAAGCTGCACCGGCATAATTGAAATATCAAGTCTCACCGGTGCCACCGTGGCAGAGATATCCCAACACATTCTCAAGGCCATTGGGGATATATCATCTATCAGTTGAAATCCACATTTTTCCTACTCGGCAAGGGTGCTATCAAGGTTGTCTATATGACTTGCAAGGTTTTCTGATATTTCCATCAGGCTTGCGGCCATCTCCAGGAGATTCTGGTAAAAATCTTCAATATGTTCCATCACCTCCTGTGAGTGGGATATCTCCAGGGTATTCTTTTCTATGAGAGAATTAACCGATTCTGAATAGTTGATCATCCCTTCAAAATGCTGTATCAACTCCTTCATGTCATCATCCTGAGATCGAACCAGCGATTCAAATTCAACCAGGAATTGCCTGTTTCCCTCCAGGAAACTTACGATCTCTCTCAGCGAATCAGATGTTTCCTTCATCTGCAGTGAAGAAATATTTATCTGTTCCACGGAGTTTCCCACTATACCGCTGATTTCACGGGCCGAATTAATACTTCTTTCGGCGAGCTTGGATATTTCTTCGGCCACCACGGAAAATCCCCTTCCGTGCTCACCCGCCCTGGCAGATTCAATAGAGGCGTTAAGGGACAAAAGGCTTGTCTGATCGGCAATATCATTAATGGTGCTTGATATCTCTTCAATACGGGCCGATTCATCCATTAACTTTTTAACCACTTCCATTGCCGTAGTAAGCTTATTATCACACTCATCGGAGAGTTCTTTCACCCGCACCGCATCACTGCTTGCTTTCACACTGTGGCTGGCTGTACCTGACAGGTCATTTCGTATCTGCTGGCTTAGATCCCGTGCGCGGCTATTGGTGTCAAGCTGTGCCCTGGTTGTTTCGCGAAGTGACTCGAAAGAAAGAATAACCCGCTGTCCTGCATCCCTTGTTTCAGCAAAATGAACCGACTGGTTTGACACGGTTTCGTTAACCCGCCCTGACATATTATTAAGTATGCCCGTGGCTTCTGCCACGTTACGGGTTACCTCTTTTGCTCTTTCCACGATGGTGCTGATACGTGAACTGTCCTCCTGCAGCTGAACTTTCTGTTGACCCACCTGCAATGACTGTTTCCAGTTCCTGTACCGTATGCGGTCAAGAACATAAATAAATACCAGCGAGAACATAGATGTCGCTATGAGGTCGTTAAGCTTGTACTGATCACGAATAGTGGTGAACTCCATGTTACTTGAGAAGCCACTTGCAAAAAAAACCAGTAAAGAGGCAAGCACTATAGTCCACAGCAGGTTTCTTTGAATAGGGGCAATGACGGGCACCACCAGTATAAAGAGATATCCTCCCATGTATACCGGGTCTGCACCTGATATTCCGGTGATAAGCCCGGTGGCCACAAGAAGATAAAACCCCAACGCCGCAAGCAGGTACATGCTTTTTTCTTTCAAAAGGGGAACAAACTGTAATATGAATATCATCAGTGCCACAATTGTCAGTCCATACCGCAGTTTCACGATAAGAGGTTCACCGGGAAACAGTATGGAATCAACTGATATATACGGAAGCCAGGCTACGATACATATAATTGATGCCGGAAGCAGCACCCGTCTGCACTGGTAATGCAGTTCTTCAATATATGTTTGTGTATATCCTTCCCTTTCAGGGAAGATAAACGAACGGACTTTTGAAAGCATTATAGCAACCTCAACATTTTTTATATTATGTAACCTATCAGGAAAAAATCGCAACTATTTTTTATCTTGCCTTTTGCGTTGAACAACTGTAGCCTGAATAAGATATAAAATTGCAAATAATTAATGGTATGAAAAATGAAAAAGAAACTGAAAATAATCGGCATCACTATTGCTGCCACACTTGCAATTCTGCTGATATGCACAATCGTAATTACAATGACCACCTCATACAGGGGTGTTATCAAAAAAATTGAAGGGAATTTCTATAACGCCAAACACATGGTTTTAATTGGTTCCACGGTACTCTGCATGGAAGGTGACAGAATTCATTCAAGCAGAAAGTCAGCCTTCTCATCAGAAGATGAAGATTATTCCATTGCCCTGATCAGCCTGAAAGACATTTCACTGATAGAGTTCGTGTTTGAAGATGAAGACGAAGAAATTGCCACTGATATTCCCCCTGAATACCTTGGTACATACCGGGTTAATGTTACCGGACACAAGGGTTACCTGTACCTGGCGGTAAAAAAGGGACGGTTATACGGAGGGTTCCGCTTCCCTAACTGGGCAAAGGGGGTGTATGAACCCCTGAAACGGGTGAGAATTTATAATGGGAAGATAAGCTTCATACGTTCAGTAACCAACAGGAAAGACCTGCAGAGGGTTGGTGCAAATACCTATTTTACCCAGTATTTTTACGGCAATTTCAAGAATAATGGCAAGCTGATCGTGGGAAGTTTCATGCACAGGGGGGCAAAAAATTACTGGGAAGGATTTAAGAAATAAAATTATCTCAATCGGCAAAAACAACCCTGTCCCGTCCCTCTTCCTTGGCTCGGTAGAGGGCCTCATCAGCTTTCGATTTCAGTTTTGACAGGCTGTCGGCACCATCGGGATAGGCAGCAACCCCCATGCTCAGGGTAACCCGGTTAATTGCTCCTTCCTTTTTTTCAAGGATATCAAGCTCTGCCGCGTCAGACCTCATCTTTTCCGCCAGTGCCATCGCCTCTTCCCTGCCGGTACCGGGGAATATAATAGAGAACTCGTCACCACCATAGCGCGCTATAATATCATGTTCCCGCAGATTTTTTTTGCATACGGTTACCAGTTCAAGTATCAGGGAATCACCCATGTCATGTCCGTATGTTTCGTTTATTTCACGGAAGTGGTCAAGATCAATCATGACAAGGGAAATCGGCGTTTTTTTGCGAACCGCCTCGGCAAAAAGCGGCCCCATGGATTCTTCAAGAAAACGCCTGTTGTACACCCCGGTAAACTCGTCGGTGATGGCCCTCTTTCTTGCATCATTACCCCATCGTATCATTTCAGACAAGAACTGACCGGTATTCTGCAATCGGCCTGTGGTTATGTTCAACATGCGGTACATTATTTTTATGGCTATAGCCGGATTTTCTTCAATCAGATGAAAGAAATCACTTTTATGTAATTCTAAAAGTATAGAATCGGTGCATGCAACGCAGGTAGCCGACCTGACATCGTTTTCAAATATTGCCATGTCACCAAAAAAATCACCTACGCTGAACCGGGCAACATCACGCCGGGTGCCGTCGGTAAGTTCTATGATACCGGCTATCTCCCCTTCACGAACTATGTACAGTGTCTCACCCCTGTCACCCTGGTTGAAAAGCACATCACCATCACCAACAGACCTCTCTACAAGTGAATTGGCGAACTGTCCGATTTCATTACCGGCCAGGGGCTCCAGTATGGCCACGGTTTTCAAAAATTCATTCAGTTCTTTCATAAAAAGTCGTTGCCCCCGTCTTCCCGAACCTTCCACATGCGTTCATACGCGGTTTTAACGAGTTCTTCGGCATTACCTGCAGATCCTGGATATGACTCAATACCCAGGCTGGCGGTGATATTCAGTTTTTCACCACCGGTAACATGGTCAAGCTCCATCAGGCGAATTTTATTCAGAAGATCAGAGGCTCTCCCTTTCGCGACGTCAGCATCTTTTCCGGGAAGAAGCAACGCGAATTCGTCTCCCCTGTAACGCACGGCTATATCGTCGGTTTGAATGAAATCTTTCAGCAGGTTACCCATTATTCGCAACACCTCGTCTCCAGCCTCATGCCCCCAGGTATCATTGATCTTTTTAAAATCATCAGGCTTTATCATCACAAGGGAGACCCGTGGTATATCAAGCATGCGTACGGGAAACTCTTCTTCGAGGAATGTTCTGTTAAAAACACCGGTAAGTTTATCGGTATAAATCTGGTTCTTCAGATCGTCAACCCAACCCGCCTTGTCTGATATGAGGGTATTTGTCTGGCGAATCCTTCCAGAGATCATGGCAAGCAGCTTGTAGAGCATCCTGGCGCACACGTCTTCATGGCGGGCAAGTATATCGGTAAAGGTTTCTCCTTCCATCGGGAAAACCAGCAGCGTGGTCTCTTTTTCAGCGATGGCATTGGCATTTCTGGGCTTGTTTTCAAACAGGTTCAGTTCACCAAAACTCTCACCGGGAAGAAACACCGCGATATCACGCTGTTCATTGTCTTCGGTTGTACGGGTGATGAGCACCCTTCCCTCTGCCACAACAAACAGTTCTTCACCTGATGCACCCTCGGTGAAAATCACATCACCTTCATTATAAGACTTGAAAGTGCTGTAACGGGCAATTATCTCAAGTTCCGGCCGGCGCATCTGGGAAAAAATATCCGCTTTTTTCAGAAGGGGCAGAATCTCCATAACCTGTCTGCTAATCTCCCTTAAAAATTTTACCAATTACTGGTGCCGATTCGTACCACTTCTTATCTTTCGAAGAATCGTACACCACCTTGAAATCTTCTCCATATTTCTTTCGGTATATCTCGAGTCGTTCATCAAGATTTTTTTTCTTACTGCCGGGCAGTATTTTTCTTAGTGAAAATTTCTTTTTCGTTTCTACCTCCCTCTTCCTGGAGGGACGCGGGGGCACCTGTGAAACTCTTTGAGGAGCTTCGTTCCTGGCAACAGTTTCCGGTGCGGCTTGTTTATGTTTTCGCGCAGCAGGTTGCTGGGCATGCACCGGAGCTGGTTTTTGCGCGGGTCTCTGCCTTCTCTCGGCAGGTTTTCTCTCTGCCTGCTGACCTGTTCTTTCCGGTCGCCGTGGTCCACTCTTCGCAGACCGCTGCGCAGTTCTTTCTGTTCTTTCAGGGGAACGTGCGGGTCTTCCCGAGCGCCCGGCTGTTCGCCCTGAACCTCTTTTGTTTTCGAACCGTGGACGATCAGCTTCAGAAGGCCGTCTTTTGCCCCTGCTCTGATCCTTGATAAAAAGGTCTTCATCAGGTGCCTGCACGGGTATATCCATGTCGATAAAGGATTGTATGGATTCCAGTCCGAAAACGAACCGTTCACAGACAAGGCTTATGGCATTGCCCGATTTACCGGCCCTGGCCGTCCTCCCGATACGGTGAACATAATTCTCACAATCTTCAGGCAAATCATAATTCACTACAAGCTCCAGGTCGTCCACGTGAAGCCCACGGGCAGCCACATCGGTAGCCACCAGGTAACGGATTGTACCGTTTTTCAATCCCTCAATTACCTGCAGCCTCTTTTTCTGCGGCAGGTCGCCGATAATATACTGGCTCTGATAGCCGTTATTATACAGCCGGTCTGAGAGTTCAACTGCCATTCGCTTGGTGTTGGTAAAGATAAGTGCGTTTCTGGGCTTTTCCCTGTGCAAAATACCCAGCAGCAGGTTTATCTTTTCATCGCTTCCCACATGATAGAGTTTCTGGGATATATTGTCCACCGTCATCTGCTGGGACTCAACCTCGATCTCTACCGGGTCGTTCATGTACTGACCCGCCAGGTGCCGCACCCTGTCACTGAGGGTGGCACTGAAAAGCATAATTCTCCGGTCTTCCTTTTTGCCCATTCTTTTTACTATCTTACTGATATCCGGGTAAAACCCCATATCAAACAGGCGGTCAGCTTCATCGATTACCAGGGTATCAAGTATCTTGAAATCAAGTTTTCCCGATTCGTTGAAATCTATTATTCTGCCTGGGGTACCGATAATAATATTAACCCCGTTTCTGAGCATTTTTTCCTGCTGAACGTATCCCACACCGCCATAAAAGCTTCCAATGGATACATCGATATGTTTGGCCAGCAACTTCGCTTCATCTTCGATCTGGACAGCGAGCTCCCTGGTTGGAACAATAATCATTGCCCGCCTGGTTTTAATATTCTCGTCTGTGATAAAATCCTGGAATATGGAGATAAGGAAGGCAGCCGTTTTTCCGGTTCCCGTTTGCGACTGCACTGCCACTTCTTTTCCCTTCAGGGTATGGGTCAATGTTTCAACCTGCACCGGAAGGCATTCCGAATATCCTGCCTCGGTAATCCCCTTCAACAGGTTTTGGTCAAGGTTAAATTCTTCAAACTTCATATTGTACTCTCTTACTCACATTGTATTCTTATTAACATAACAGGGGAGATGTATTACATGTTTTATTCTATCTTGTTACTTCCATATATTAAAAAAGAGGTTATAATAACACTTTATATAATTAATAACTGAAACTTCCACGATGTAATATATATTTCATCATCAAAACATTCTTTATACTAATAATAGCACATTTTTTCTATTATGCCATATTCCGTCAACACGTAATTAATGGTTATCACTATAAAATTATCAGGTATACCCTACCCTGAAATAAGGTAAACCAGGTACATAAAAAACACCAGTAACATAATTAAAGCTTCCCAGCGATCCAGCTTTCTTTTCCTTCCGGTAAACATGGCGACAAAAAGAAAGAGGGTGGCGATACCCACTATGATCATCTCCATGTCGAACTGCCGGTCATATTCCACTGGTCGTATTATGGCACTTATACCAAGGATAAATAATATGTTAAATATGTTTGACCCGATAACATTCCCTACCGCCATATCACTTTTCTGCCTGTAGGCTGCTACCGCTGAAGTGGCCAGTTCGGGAAGTGAAGTACCTGCTGACACTACGGTAAGTCCGATTATACGCTGGCTTATTCCAAGTGCTGATGAAAGGGCAACAGCACCGGTAACAACAAGCCTGCCTCCTATTACCAGTCCAAGTATCCCCACAAGCAGGAAAACTATGATTTTTAATGTAGACATGTGTTCTACAGGTACATCAATAGAGACATCAATACCCGATATCCTGTATACGTACAAAAGGAAGGCAACAAATATAACTAGAAATACCATACCCTCCAGCCTGGATATGGTAAGGCCTTCACCAGGCAGTGCGCACATCATTGTTACGCTGGTAAACAACATAACTACCGCCAGCAGGGAGAAAGGTATCTCTTTCCATACTGTATTCTTCTGAACTACAAGGGGATAGATTAAGCCGGACACACCAAGTATCAACAGTATATTGAAGATATTACTGCCAATTACATTTGAAAGCACAAGGCTGCTGCTCCCCTGCACACTTGCCATCACGTTAACCAGTAATTCAGGTGCAGAGGTACCGAATGAAACCACCGTTAACCCGATGGCGATCTCGGATACCCGCATTTTCCTGGCCAGTGATGAGGCCGCTTCAACAAAGAAGTCAGCCCCTTTCAATAAAAATACGAATCCAACCAGCAACAGTAAACCATTTACCAGCATGGCCCGTTTCCTCCGGGATACTATTTATTGCTGCAATATACCATATTTTTTTAAAAGCAACAGTATTTGTATTGTTTTTTCCCGGCTGTGCTATCTTTTCGTTATACTTCATCTATTCTGCCATGGCATTGGGAAGGGACATGAAATGCTTGAGAATACCGGCTTCACCAGTACCTTCCATGGCCTCTATGACATACTTGAACTATACAGTGAAATAGACGAGAGAATTAATCGTTTTAAAATGATATCCGGTATCAAATGTATTGAAGGCTGCGGACAATGCTGCAATACAGGAGCCAGCAGCATCGAAGCAACCATCATGGAAATGCTGCCGTTAAGCCTTTCAATCTGGCAAAGCGGCCATGCAGATAAGTGGCTGGAAAATGCCGGTGTAATGCGTGGAAGTGACCGATGCATATTTTTTCCCGGTCACAGGCTGGCAGGGCAGTATGGATGCTGCACTGCCTACACTTTAAGGCCGGTGGTGTGCAGGCTGTTCGCTTTCTCTACCAGGATTGACAAGTACGGGAACAGCAAAATATCTTTATGCGCTCCAATCAGGAACAGCCATGAAAATCTTGAAGTTCGTCTCAACCAGGTTGAACTGGCAGGAGAATATCCACCGGTCATCAGCGTGTATGCACAGCGGATTTATTCCATGAACCCTGTTCTGAGTTCCAGGCTGTATCCAATCAACCAGGCTTTTTTCCTGGCCCTGGAATATTGCTGTTTCCGCATAGATTATATTCAGGCTTCCATGCCGGATACTTCTATGCAAACAGGTATTACCACAGGAGTTTTCAGTGGAAAATAAACTCACGGAACCTTACCCGGGCATGAAATTTATTGACCCGGCAACCGCTTCCCGGGCAGAAAAGAGAAGGGAACACCTGCTTTCCGGCAAGAATAAACACATATCCATTTCATGCGGTGGGACAAAGCCTCATTACGGAGCACTTTCTCCCGGCTGCAGGTCATGTACGGAGGGAACATGGTCGTGCCTTTTTATCAATGGTATCTGTAATGCCAGTTGTTTTTACTGTCCATCCCCGCAAAACAGCAAAGATCAGCCCATGACCAATACCCTTGTCTTTGAAAAGGCATCTGACTACGTATCCTACGTGGAGGAGTTTGGATTCAGGGGAGTGAGTATCAGCGGCGGAGAACCCTTACTGACATTCGACAGGACGCTGGAATATTTAAAAACTGTGCGCGCCTCATTTCCTGAAATGCACCTGTGGATGTACTCAAACGGCAAGCTGGCCACGGTGGAAAAACTGCGGCAGTTATCCGCGGCAGGGCTTAACGAGATACGATTTGATATCAGTGCATTTGACTACGGCCTTACCGCCGTTGAAATGGCGTCAGGAATCATTGAAACGGTAACCGTTGAAATACCCGCCATACCCGAAGACCAAGACCTGCTTCAGAACCTTCTCCCGGTAATGGCACACAGGGGAGTACATCATCTTAACCTGCACCAGATCAGGTGCACACCCCATAACAGGGACAACCTGGTGGCACGCGGGTATACCTTTATACGCGGACAGGGCCTGACTGTGCTGGAATCCGAGATAACCGCCCTTGAAATACTTGATTACACTGAAAAACAGCAACTGCCATTGCCGGTAAATTACTGTTCATTCCCCTACAAGAACAGGTACCAGGCTGCAGCATGGCGAAAACACCTTGCCCCCCATATTCTGGGATCATATGAATCTCCAACAGGGACAGGATATATCAGGGCACTCTACATACATGCCCCGATTGAGGCCCTTGAATTTTTCATGTCATCACTGAGCACTGCAGATACAGATATTCTTTTCCAGCTGAATAAATCACGGGAACGGCTCTACCTCCATCCATCGCTGATTGAAAGTGTGCCCGAAAACCTGCCTTTACGGGTTACCTATTATAACCCCGTAATGCTGCAGTCAGTATCCTACCAGAACCTGTTCAGGGAGATCCAGCTTCAAACAGGGTACCGCCTGGTTCTCGAAAAGTATCCTGTACTTGAGGACAGAGAACTTACCAGCGGGGAATGTCATTACATTATCCGGCAATACCACTGCCGGGATAATGGCAGCAATAATTCACCTCAGAAAATGAGCTCACTTGTTCCCTATGAATGCCTTGAAGAAGGCCTTGCCCCCTACCTGTAGCTTTTTCCGTTGACAGGGCGGCTATATGCTGCATACTTCAGGGTACACCTACCCTTACATCCCGGAGGCAGCCGTGAATAACAACACCCTGTTTCAAGATATAATTTCGGCCCTGGCCAGGGACAAAACCCTCATGGGGATAGACCTTGACGCTGCCCGTGAGAAACTTTCACTCCACAAAGACCTGAAGCGGGGGCTTGACTGCGTGGTTTCCTTTCTGGACGCACTGGGAGGGCATACACATGCGGGGGGTGGTTCTGATGCGAAGCCTTCACGTCCTGCAGAGTGGCGTGTTGTTGAAGATTTTTTTACTACCGGTATCTCGCTTGTGCTGCAGGAAGTAAGATGCCGCCTTGACCAAGATCCAGACTTTGCGCACACCATGGCCCAACTGCACACCGAAATAACCTCCGGTGAATACGGGGCTGACCGGGCTGCACGCCTGTTTCGCAGGCTCTTCTTCCCCGAAGCCGATTTTGATCCCGGCCATAAGGACAGCGAAATATCCAGGCTGCGAAAGAAACGTGAAGTCACCATAACCCGGGAGAATAAGCATCCCGTGACAAGCCCGGCCAGTGAGATCATCTTCACGTCAAACGCCCTGCTTACTGTACCGGCCGCCGGAACTGAGCCGGACAGCCTGGGCCTGTCTGAATCCATCCGGTCAGTAGTGCCCCAAATAATGGAAGAAGAGCAGCGGTACTGGTACGACCATCCGGTTCAGCTGGGAACCCCGCCGGAAAACAACGAGGTGATCTACGGGCTGAAAGGACTGGAAGAGGCTCTTGCCTTTGAAGAGAAGGCAGGCATGAAAGACCCGGCTACTCCCGCTACCTGCCTGCTCTCGGTGTCGGTCACCCATGAGGGGCTGCACCGGGTTGCACGGCGCTACCTGCAGGATGAACTGCAGGCACACGCAAACCTGGATCGGCTTTCCGTCTACGTATTCACCGAAAACGATACCCGGCGCATCCTGGAGGAAGTGCTGCTACCGGCCTGCCGGGAAATGCTGGGTACCGATGATACCGCCATGCTGAACGAAGTTTTCGGGGTGGACGGGAAATACGGCAGGCATTACAGTTTTCTCAAGGCCATCACCGCCTTCTGGCAGGTACTCATCGACCCCAAAACCCGGGGCACCTTCAAGATCGACCTTGACCAGGTATTCCCGCAAAAACAACTGGTAGCTGAAACGGGCCGTTCAGCATTTCAGCATCTTGCAACACCCCTGTGGGGAGCCGACGGCATCGACACAAATGGTAACCGGGTACACCTGGGTCTCATCGCCGGGGCGCTGGTAAACGAAAAAGACATTGGGAATGGACTTTTTACCCCCGACGTTTCCTTCCCTTCGGTTGACAGCTACGGGGAAAGCCTCTTTTTCTACAGCCCCCTGCCGCAGGCCCTTTCAACTGAAGCAGAGATGATGACCCGCTACACCGGCCAGGGGGAACCTGACGGTGAGACTTCCTGCATCCAGCGGATACATGTCACCGGCGGCACCAACGGAATACTGGTTGATTCCTTAAGGAAGTACCGCCCATTCACGCCGGGCTTTATCGCCCGGGCAGAAGACCAGGCATATATACTCTCCACGCTGTTCAACGATGAGGATGAGGGATTTCTGCGCTACCTTCACAGGGACGGTTTTTTTATGCGCCACGATAAAGAGGCATTTGCCGGCGAGGCGATAAAGGCGGCAAAAATCGGCAAGATGATCGGTGACTACGAACGCATTATCCTGTTTACTCATTACTGCAGGGCGCTGCCCTGGAGCGTAGAAAAGGTGAAGGACGTGATTGATCCTTTCACGGGCTCATTCGTATCCCGCATGCCTTTTACCGTGATATACATGCGCCTGGCATTAAAGGCCCTGGCCCTCCTTGACTCGGAAAACCCTGACGAGGGAGTTGTTTTTTTGCAGCAGGGTGCCGCAAGGCTGCTTCCCCTGTTGCATGAATTCGACAGCGGAGCAAATCCGTTGAAAGAGCATGTTGCAAAAGAAAGACAGGGCTGGGACCTCTACTATGACGTACTTGATGCCATCGAAAATGAATTATACGAGAAGGACGACCTGGCACTGACCCTGAAGAAAAAAGCATTGTCTATCATAGAGGATTGCAGGGTATAGTCAGCTGTTAGCTCTTTCGCATGGTTTACGTACCTGCGTATTTTCTCACCAGCCGCACCGCCCGCCATGCTCCTTCCATCACGTTATTGATGCCCGCCCCGCTCTCGCTCTGGGCACCCATGAAATACAGCCCATCCACCGGGGTTTGATGCAGCGCCCCCTTTCTGCCCATTACCGGGGCGCACCCGCCGAAGGCATGATGCTCAAGGTGGGTGATCTTCTTAAAGTCATCAGGTGTAAGGATCTCCCGTACCAGGGTGTGTTCCCTGAGGCCGGGCACGTACTCTTCGGCGATCTGAAGCAGCCGGTCTGCATATGCTTCCCTGTGGTCATCCCAGCTTTCTCCCCGCAGGGTGTCCGGTGCGATGGTATACACGGTTACCGCGTGTTTCCCCTCCGGAGACATGTCCGGTGAATACAATGAAGGTATGCAGATGAGAAGCCCGTCCTCTCCCTGGTGGTAATGTCCCTGCATGATATCATCAACTCCCTTTTCGATATCATAGGTGCGGTAGTAATAGGTTACGCCGCTTTTCTGCCAGGGTGTGGGATCAAAATCGATACCGATGTGTACCATGAATATTGATTCCATGAGGGGAACGGATTCTATGGCTTTAACGAAGTCTGCGGGAAAGTGTTCACCTCCTGCAAGATTGAAGAAGGTCTCTTTTGCACCGCCGCTTGCCATGGCAACGTCGCACGGGTGCAGGCTGCCATCGGCAAGCACTACACCCTTCACCCTGTTATTTACGATCTCGATCTTTTTTACAGTGACACCGGTGCGAATTGCCCCGCCATTTTTGTTAATGAGCCAGACAAGTGCATCCACGATAGAACGGCAGCCCCCCTCCACAAACTGGTAGCTGGGCTGGTAACCACTTGAGGAAACCTTCAACGGTACCCTCTTGTCGAATGCCGGTTCGGGGTTCACCGCCGCCACGCCAAGACCGGGAAACTGGCTGGGACGTACGGTAAAATCTGCAAGTATGGAGATAAATGCCGCCTGGAGTTTTTCTGAACTGAAGAAATGCTTCATCATCTGGTCGGCGTTCCATTTTATTTTCGGGATGAAGGGAACCAGCTTCATGAATAATCGAAGTTTAAACCACAATGCCGTTACGCCGGCTGAACGCTCGGCCCTGCGGGCCATGGTAATCAGTTCCATGAAGCGGACGTAATACCGGTAATATCGATTGAGCCCTTTTTTATCTTCGGGGAAAAGCTTTTGCAGTTCTTCTTTTCTCCACCAGGTGCCGCCGTATTTTTCTGGTTTTTCTATGCGAAAATCGGGGAAGACGTATACCCGGTCCTGCCTGTTAAGCTGCAGCCGGTCACGTATACCAAGCTCATCGATGATCATCCCCACCTGTTCACCCGGTGCGAACCCCTCCAGTATAAGCTGTCCCATGTCCCATCGAAAACCGTCACGCTGCATACCCGAGGTAACGCCCCCAACATCAGGGTTCTGTTCGAAAACCGTCACCTCGTGGCCTTCACCAGAAAGGTAGGCCGCAGCGGTAAGTCCTGAAACGCCTGAACCAATAATGGCAATCTTCATGATCCCTCCATTTGCAGGGGGCTACATTGTCCTGTTTATCTCCGGGTGAATTCTATAAAACTCTTCTTCTACATAGTACACGATATCGTTTCGGAATTTCTGCAGCCCCTCGTAGTTATATGAACGCAGGTAGTAAAACTCTATGATCTTACCCGCCTTGAACACGAAATCAAGTAATTCTGTATAGGACATTGTCTGGTAGCCGAAATCATACAGTCCGGTAAAATCAAGATCCCGTTTTACCTCGCGAAAATCATCTCTTATTTTGCAGTAGAGCTCATACATCTGCGGGGTAATCTCACCGTTGTTCAGCTTCTCTGCCAGTGACTGGCTGATAAAATTGAACCTGAACATCTTGCCGTCTGTCTCGTTGTAGTAATATTGAATAAATTCATAATTTTTCTTCATCTTCTGTTTATATCGAAAAGCATGTGATACAGTCGACCGGAGTTCCAAGAATGGGAACTTCTTTTTCTCGTCAACTTCTTCCAGCATTTTCTTCAATTTGAATTCATCAATTTTCCACCCCAGGCGGTTGGAACTGACTACAAAATATGGCTCCAGTAACTTGTTGTATTTTTGAACTTCATTCAGTAGCTCAAGGTCTTGCTTGTGATTCAGAAACACATCTATAAGTTCCAGGAAAAATGACTTGATATCCGGACCAAAGTCAAAAGAATCTTTCTTGAAGAACTTGGTATATGCGATCACCAGGTAATAGAGGTCACTTACCGCCCTCTTTGCCATGGCAAGCAGCAGGTGCTTGAAATCATCAATCCTTTTGTCCATATCGACCAGCACGATCTCAACAGATTCTGTAGCTTCATCCAGTTCGTTTTCTGGTATATCCTCTTGGGCCAGGCATTGCAGCAGGGTATTTTCGATATTCATAATGTGGTTGATATACAGGCTTTCAAACTTTAATTGCTGTGACTTGAATTTTTTTATTTCAGAAAGCCTTTTCTTGTCAAAATCAGTTATGCTGATCCCATGATGGGTTTTCTTCTTCTCAAATTCTTCCCAGTTGTCAGGTATTTTCTGTATCCTGCGCAACAGTTCTTCGTCCTGTTTTCTCAGCACGTTTCTGTAATATTGAATTTTTGAATGTAAAAATTTCTTCCGAGGGGAGATACTGTTCTCAACAGTGCTGTCATTACTGTTCTCGTTAATATGATTACCTGGTTTCATAATACAGTAATGTTATTTCAGGAAGAAAATATGTACAGTAAAATTTTATGCGTATATTACAATATAGAAGGGAGAGCAAAGGCAGGATCAATCTTTCTCCGATTGGCTGAACTCTTCCATAAGCCCCGCGGAGAGCTCCTTCAGGGCATCGGCGTTTTCC
>CAZVRB010000024.1:36084-37769 GCA_964629365.1 uncultured Leptospiraceae bacterium | reverse complement strand
ATGGAACTGTGGGGGCCTAACCATCCGAAGGAACTTGGCGGCATGGGGCTTTCCATGCTTGAGCACGGGCTTGTCTCGGAGTCGCTGGGCCGCTCACCGCTGGGCCATTACGTCTTCGGCTGCCAGGCGCCCGACGCCGGCAACATCGAGATACTGCACCTGCACGGCACCGAAGAGCAGAAGAAGAAATACCTTGAGCCACTCACCGCGGGAAAGATCCGCAGCTGCTTCGCCATGACAGAAGTTGACATGCCCGGCTCAAACCCCGTCATGCTTGAGAGCACCGCCGTTAAAGAGGGGGACGAGTACGTCATCAATGGGCACAAGTGGTACACCACCGCCGCCGACGGGTCTGAATTTGCTATCGCCATGGTGGTCACCGACCCGGAAGCACATCCCTACATGCAGGCCAGCATGATCATCGTCCCCACTGACGCGCCGGGCTTCAACCTGGTGCGCAACATCCCCGTTATGGGACACAGCGGCAGCGACTACTTCAGCCACGGCGAGATACTCTTTCAGTCATGCCGCGTCCCGCAGGAGAACCTCCTGGGCGAGGAAGGACACGGCTTCGTAATGGCGCAGGAACGCCTTGGCCCCGGCCGTATCCATCACTGCATGCGGTGGCTTGGCATCTGCAAGCGGGCATTTGACCTGCTGTGTGAGCGGGCCAACTACCGGGTGATCTCCCCCGACGGGAAGACCCTGGCCACCCGGCAGACGGTGCAGAACTGGGTAGCCGAGTCGGCCGCCGAGATACAGGCGGCACGTCTCATGACCCTCTACGCCGCGTGGCGTATTGACACGGTGGGCCCCAAGGAGGCCCGGGACGACATCTCCATGATCAAGTACGTGGTGGCCAATACCATGAACCAGGTGGTTGACCGGGCACTGCAGGTGCACGGCGGACTGGGCATGACCGATGACACCATACTGGCATTCTTCTACAGGCACGAGCGGGCGGCCCGTATATACGACGGCGCCGACGAGGTGCACAAGGCATCACTGGCGAAGCGCATACTGAAGTCATACGCGTAACGCCATGAGCATAAAGGGTAGCCGGATATGACATTCGAAAAATTCAGGCAGGGGCACCGCTTCTCCATGGAAAGTATCTGCAGGGACTTCTACCATGCCAATAAAGACCGCCTCAAGATCAAGAAGGAAGAGGTGGTGGTGCGCAACCTGGCCAACATCGTTGAATCCACCCTGTCCATCAGCATCCGCAGGGGCTTTGACGCCATGAGCCTGCGCGACCTCAGCCGGGAATCCGGTCTCAGCATGGGTGCCCTCTACTCTTACTTCGCCAGCAAGGAGGAGCTGCTCCACCTCATACAGGATTTCGGCCAACGCACGGTGAAGACCCACCTTGAGGCAGAGCTGCGGGATGTCACCCACCCGCTTGAAAAGCTGCGGGCCTTTATCCGGGCACACCTCTACCTGAGTGAACTGATGCAGCAGTGGTTCTACTTCTTCTTCATGGAGACACGGGCCATGGACAAGCAGGACCGCAAACGCTCCATAGAGAGTGAACTGATGACAGAAAAGATCGTCATAGAAATTCTGCAGGACGGGAAAACTGCGAAGGTGTTCAGCATCGAGAATGAACTGCTGGCCGCAGGGGCCGTCAAGGCACTCATGCAGGACTGGTACCTGAAACGCTGGAAGTTCCGGCAACGGAACGT
>CAZVRB010000024.1:14814-35984 GCA_964629365.1 uncultured Leptospiraceae bacterium | reverse complement strand
AGGCACTCATGCAGGACTGGTACCTGAAACGCTGGAAGTTCCGGCAACGGAACGTGAACGTGGACATGTACGCGGATTATATAACTGGGATGATAGAGGCATCGATATTGGATACTTAATTCTACCCCCCTCCCTTGACGGGAGGGGCCAGGGGGAGGGGAAAGGAAAATGAAAGACAGGAGGGGAACATGGCTGACATAGACAGGGCGAAAGAGGTACGTGAAGGTGAAGAGCTTGATATTAAGGCGGTATCCGCCTATTTACAGGAGACCGTGCCGGAGATAACCCGGGAAGTCACCGTGAAACAGTTTCCAAGCGGGTATTCCAACCTTACCTACCTGCTGCAGTCAGGTGAAAAGGAATACGTGCTGCGCAGGCCTCCTTTCGGGAAGAAAGCGAAGACCGCCCACGATATGGGACGGGAGTACCGTATGCTCTCGGCACTGTGTCCCGTCTTCCCCTATTGCCCCAGGCCCATCGTGAACTGTGAAGATGAATCGGTGATCGGCGCCCCGTTTTACGTGATGGAACGGCTGGAAGGCATCATCCTGAGAAAGGATATCCCCCCCGGCATAGCCTTCAGCCCTTCAGATGCATGGCAGCTTTGCGAAATCCTGGTAAGGGTGCAGTACGAACTGCATTCGGTAGATTATAAATCTATCGGCCTTGCTGACTTCGGCAACCCCAAAGGGTACGTGCGCCGCCAGGTTGAAGGGTGGAGCCGCCGGTACCGTGACGCCCGCACCCCCGACGCAAAAGACTTTGAAACGGTGATGGGCTGGCTGCATGAAAAGATGCCGCCGGATACCGACAGCCCATGCATCATACACAACGACTACAAGTTCGACAACGTGGTGCTTGACCCCGACGAACCGTTAAAGATCATCGGCGTGCTGGACTGGGAGATGTCCACCATCGGTGACCCCCTGATGGACCTGGGTTCATCGCTTGCCTACTGGGTAAACCATGACGACCCCGACATGCTGAAAATGGTTCGCACCCTCCCCACCACCGAGGAAGGGATGATGAAACGGGACGACCAGGTTGAGTATTACGCGAAGCTCTCGGGCATGAAGATCGACAACTTCGACTTCTATCTCACCTTCGGTTTATTCCGCCTGGCTGGTATCGCGCAGCAGATATACTACCGGTACTACCACGGACAGACAAAGGACGAACGGTTCAAGATGCTCATACACGCGGTAAATATCCTCGAAGGCACCGCCATGAAGATAGTACAAAACTCGAAATTATAAAGGGAGACACCATGAAAGCTGAATACATTAAAAAAGTAACCATCCTGGGAGCAGGCACTATGGGTCAGCAGATCGGCACCGCTTCTGCCACCCATGGCTACACAACCTTCGTATATGACGTATCCGAAGAGGTTCTCGAGAAAGGGAAAAAACGCATGTTCAAACTCATGAAGTGGATGGCAGAAGCAGGCATTGTATCCCCGCAGGCGGTTGATGAAGGCATCGAACGGCTGGTGTTCACCACCAGCATGGAAGAAGCAGCCAGGGATTGCGACATAGTCAGTGAATCCATACCGGAAGACCCCGCCCTCAAGGGAAAAGTATTCAGCCAGTTCAACGTGCTCTGTCCCGAGCGCACCATCTTCACCACCAACACATCCACACTGCTTCCTTCCATGTTCGCCGAAGAGACGGGTCGACCCGACCGCCTTGCCGCCCTGCACTTTCACGATGTACGCATCACCAAGGTGGTTGACGTCATGCCCCACCCCGGCACTTCATCCGAAACCATGGAAACCGTTGAAACTTTTGCCCGCAATATCGGGCAGCTTCCACTGGTAATGAAAAAGCAAAGTCCCGGGTACGTGTTCAACTTCATGTTGTCGGCCCTGTTCAAGTCTGCCCAGCAGCTGGCCGCAAACGACGTGGCATCGGTTGAAGACATCGACCGGGCATGGATGGGGGTTATGCACACCCCCATAGGCCCATTCGGCATCATGGACAGCGTTGGCCTTGATACCGTTTACAAGATCACAAGTTACTGGGCGGAAAAACTTAATGATCCCCAGGGGAAAAAGAATGCCGAATTCATGAAACCATACATTGAAAAAGGTGAACTTGGCAGTAAAACCGGTAAAGGATTTTATTCATATCCATCACCGGCCTTTACGGATGTGGATTTCATGAAAAAATAAACGAAAAAAGCCGGCTCACGGTAACATTCTTGACCTCACAAAAAGGATATGTCATAAAGAATCCCATACTATGGCCGTAATCACTTTTCCCATGGAGGCAGAAATTGTTTGCCAACGTGCTTTTTCCACTGAACCTCAAAGAATCCATGGGCAATATCCATTCACTCGCCCGGTCATTGAAAAGCTTTGACACACAACGACTTATACTGCTTACCGTGCTTTCCAGCGACCTGAGCGGGAAACAGGCTGTCCACGCCCAGAAAAAACTCTCGGCCATAAAAGAAGAACTGGAAGAATACGGGTTCAATATCGAAATTCTTCTCCGAAGCGGCCATATCGCCACCGAGATAACCAGGGCAGCCAGCGAACTGGATACCGGCTTCATATGCATGACATGGAAGAAGAAGCCATTTATTCGATATACCCTTTTGGGAAGTCACACAAAAGATGTTATTCGGCTTTCAGATGTCCCCATATTCATGTTTAAACGATCACTGTTCTCTTCATCGGATACCAGGCTCAACGCCGTACTGTACGCCACTGATTTTGAAGCGAATGATCACACCATTCTTCCTTACCTGAATTATGACGGCCTGAAAGCAAACCAGCTTATTATACTCAACGTGGGGCAACGGGCACCTGATCCCAACGCCGAACAGACAAGACTACGGCGGGTGTACAACAAACTTCTCAGCCTCAAGGACAAGTGTGCAGACTCTTTCGACCAGATAGAAACCGTGGCTTCAATCGGTAATCCCAAGAGAGTTATACTTCGTGAAGCAAGAAAAAACGGCGCTGATGTGATAGTAATAGGAAAATATACCGACACCTCTCCCATGGAGAAGGTGATGGGATCAACAGCAGAGAGTATCGCCCACCGGTCAAGGGTCTCGGTACTCATCATACCCAGGTAATACTACAGGTTAGGACAAATGCAGACAAAAAACATCGTGTTCTACATTTCACTTTTCATAGTTGCATTCCTGGTCTCATTTGGAATATATGATCCGGATAATCTTTATGTTATCGCCTCTTATGTGCACAAGAATATCATCGATCATTTCGGATGGGGATACCTTGTTTCGGTATTCGTATTCCTGGTATTCAGCCTGTGGCTTGCCTTCAGCAGGTACGGCAGGATCAAGCTGGGCAAGGATTACGAGAAACCTCAGTACAGCTATTTCGGCTGGCTCAGCATGCTGTTTGCCGCGGGCATGGGTATCGGTCTCATTTTCTTCGGCGTGGCAGAACCATTCAGTCATTACATGAATCCCCCGGCATACATTCAGCACGCATCCGGTGAAGCGGCACGTTTTTCCATGCAGTATTCTTTTTTTCACTGGGGGCTGCATCCATGGGCCATATATATCATCATGAGTCTTGCCATCGCCTACTTCTGTTTCAGAAGGGATATGCCCTTTCTCATCTCGAGTTGTTTCTATCCACTTATCGGTCCCCGCATATACGGTATCACCGGTTATATTATAGACATACTGGCAGTATTTGCCACGGTTTTCGGTATCGCCACATCCCTTGGGCTTGGGGCCATGCAGATAAACAGCGGGCTTTCAGAGGCATTCGGCATCCCCGATACCATGCAGATGACGCTGGTGATCATCGCAACTGTTACCGTGCTCTTCATGATATCAAGCATCTCCGGACTGGATAAAGGAATACAGATACTCAGCAAAACGAATATTATCGTTGCCATCATACTGATGCTGTTAATGCTTGCCATAGGACCCACCTCGTACATACTGAATATATTCACCAGCACGGTGGGCAACTACTTCTCCTCCCTGCTTGACATGAGTCTGAACACCCATCCCTTCGAGGGATACCGCTGGACAAAAGAATGGACACTCTTCTACTGGGCCACGTGGATCGCCTGGTCACCCTTCGTGGGACTCTTTATAGCCAGCATCTCACGGGGACGCACCATCAAGGAGTTTATCCTGGTTACCCTCTTCGTACCGACGGTACTTACATTCGCCTGGTTCTCGGTGTTCGGGGGATCCGCCCTGCATCTTGAGCTCTTTCAGGGTGTTGAGATCGCGGGTAACGCCGTAGAAAACGTGTCCACCGCATTATTCAGGGTTTTTGAACACTACCCCCTTTCTATGCCGCTAACCATAACGGCGGTAGTACTGCTTGCGGTATTCTTTATCACATCGGCTGACTCGGCGACCTACGTGCTTGCCATGATGACATCACGGGGCGACCTGAATCCACCCATGTCGCGAAAACTTCTCTGGGGCATACTGCAGTCGGCTACCGCGTCAATATTGCTGCTTTCAGGGGGAGTAGAGGCATTGAAAAAGATGGTAATCGCGGCAGCCCTTCCTTTCACCATTGTCATGCTATTTCTCTGCGTGGCAATCCTGAGGGGGCTTCGTTACGAAGTAAAATATGAAAGCGATGAATCACCCGGAGAAACACAATAACATTTCATCAATCTTTCTTCCACCTGGAAACAAGGCGGGTTATCTCTTTTCCATTGCTTTCGTTAATAAGGCTGTGAACAAATTCCACACCCTGACTTTCCATGGGGGAGGACAGGGAAAGCACCGACTGGCCGAACCGTGCTTCTCCCCTGAAATTTATTTCGATGTCCTGACATGTATACTCATCCAGCACGCCGGGAGGAACCGTCTCGATACCCCACGCCACGTACATGGAATTATTGACATGCCTGTTCAGATCACAATCGTGTTTTCGCACAACGAATCGCTTTTCAATTTCCGGCGATGAGCACTCCGGCAGGGCATGAAAGGTCTCATCAAGGGCTCGTTTCTCAAGATGGGGGTAGCCAGGAAGATGGACCAGGGGATCTTCCGGTTTGCCGGAGTTGACGTCTATCAATCGCCATGAACTTGTGGCCCTGGCAAATTCGTTGTGTTCCTCATCGTGAATTATATACTCCCTGACCGCGAAAAGACCTTCTTCATGAGATCTCCAGGTAGTCACAAGTATGGTATCACGCCATCGTGGATATCTCTCAATCACCAGGTGATACCGTGACACCACCCAGGTAATTTGTTTCTCGATTAATGTAAATACCCCGTAGTCATTGCTGTCAGACTGGGCCCCGGCGGTCTCCTGCATCAGGTCAAACAGCACCGGAAGTTTAACCCGAGCCCGGTGATCAACCTCGTTGAGACGAATTTCAAAGGATTTGGTGAAAGTGTTATCCATAACGGGGATAATTAAACAATCGCCATACCCCGCATGTCAAGAATATCTGCAATATTAACACCCGGGTGTCACAAACACCTTCCACAACACTATAAGTAATAGAACAAACAAAAGGAGAGCTATCATGAATGAATTGAAAAAGCAGGTTAAGGAATCCTTTCGCATGGAGATGATAGGTACCGGCATATATCATGCCCTCTCAAGGCAATATAAAAAAAGTCCTGAGATATCAAACAGCCTGAAGGAATTCTCCCAACAGGAAGAAATGCACGGAAAACTATTTAAACAGTACTACAAAAAAACCTTCGGAAAATTCATAAAAGGTGAATCATTCTGGCAGTTTGCCGGCAGGGCGGCGGCAATCGTCATGCGACCACTTTCGCTGGAAACCAAGCTTAAAAAAATCGGTGCAGCAGAATCCCAGGCTGTGTTCCGTATTGAGAAAGCACTGGCCGGGGGTGAAGACACGGGATATCATAAAATAATAAGGAGAATACTTCCCGATGAAAAAGCACACGCCGCGCTGCATGGACAGCTTTATCCCTGAAAACGATTCATAAAGCCCCATTTATTCTTTACAAATCTGTATACAGCAATTAAAGTCATGTTAATAAGGTCACATAAGCATGTTATTATTAACATGACTTTATATTATCACATACACATGGTATTTTCAAATGCTGGGCATAATAACTGTATTGCTGATCCTTGTCGTTTCAATTCTTATCACCCGTATCGCTTCTGTAGCCCTTATGCACACAGGATTGTCAAGGCAGTCAGCAAAATTCCAGGCACGTTCAGCCTTTACCGGTGTGGGTTTCACCACCTCCGAGTCTGAGAAGGCTGTCAACAACCCCACCCGTCGCAAGATCCTGTTAACCCTCATGATACTGGGTAACGCCGGGATCATAACCGGCATCACTTCGCTGATTACCAGCTACGTTGGGGTGCAGGAGACCGAAAGGGGATGGATACGAACAGCCATACTTGTGGCGGGTATCGCCGCGCTATGGGCACTGACACACAGCCCTGCAGTTGAAAAAGGACTCTCGAATATAATAACCAGGCTACTGAAAAGCAGCGGTACACTGGATATAGTTGACTATGCCAGTCTGCTTCATCTCTCTGGAGAATACAAGGTGTCTGAAATAGGGATCAAAGATGAACACTGGCTTGCCGGAAAAACTGTACGCAAGTCAGGTCTTCGTGAAGAAGGGATCATAATACTGGGAATAAACAGGCCTGATGGTACATATCTTGGCACTCCCACACCTGAAACCACCATACAAGACGGAGATATGCTTGTAGTATATGGGAGGGTGGATTGTTTGAAAAAGCTGGAATTCAGGAAGAAAGGCCGTAAAGGTTACCAGGAACACCGCAAATCAGTAAAAGAACAAAAAGACGTTGAAAAAGAACAGGAACGAATGGATATGGGATCCATGGCAGATAAATCCTGAATTATTCTTTCTGACACTTCGGACAAAAGTATGTAGGTCTGCCGGATACCTTAATTTTTTCAAGTGTTCCACCACATGAAGGACACTTCTCCCCCTCTTCCCTTCGGGGTATAATATACGAGTCAGGGAATTTGCCGGTATTCACGTTCTTCTTGATAGCGGTTTCTGTCACTTTTTTCATCATGGTATACAGTTTTTTCACCTGGCTTTCTGTCAGGTTTTTCACGCTTTTCTTTGGATGAATCCTGCTCTGGTACAGGATCTCATCCGCGTACACATTACCGATACCCGATAGCAGGTTCTGGTTCATCAGAGTGGTTTTAACCATGGATGAGTGTTGTTGTAAAAGTTGCCTGAATTGGTTATAACTGAGCTGCAAGGCGTCTGAGCCGATCTGCTTTGAAGTAACAAAGTTGTCTTTATCTTTGATAAGCCGTACTTCTCCCAGCAGGCGAACATTGATAAAGGAAAGGATATTGCCATTCTCAAAATGGAAACGAACCCTCTCATGATCATCCGGCGGAGTACCATTCTCATGATATTGAATATTTCCCGTCATGCCGAAATGCAAGACCACTGTATCTTCGCCGTTTGTTTCCAGAAAACAGTATTTACCCCGCCTGCTGGTGCGGGAAAACACCTTCCCCTTCAATGCTTTCTTCATATTGGAAACAGAAGTATTTTTCAAAATATCTGTATTATTAACAGTCACATCTGAAATTTTCTGTTTCAGCGCATGCTCATTGATATATCTTCGAAAAACCTCTACATCTGGTAATTCAGGCATCACATCCTCCCGGTTGTAACAATAGATACTATTGTAACCGATTATTATACCCATCAGTATAATAGAATAACAGTCATTTGACAAGGTGATAAGTCTTACTGGTTGATGTTTTTATGTATTGCAAATAAATCCGGGGAAGTGTAATATATTTTAAGGACGAAGAAAAGAGGTTTTTATGATCACGACATTATATTATTATATTAAAGGAAGTATAACTGTTATTCTGATAATTCTGAACACATTATTCGGTTCATTTTTTCTCATACCCGCGTCATTTCTGAAACTTGTACTCAGGATCAAGCCGGCACAGACAATATTATCCCATATTGTTCTGGGCATTGCCTATACATGGATGCGCATAAACCTTCTTATCCTCAACATGATGCATACAACTGAATGGATAGTTGAAGGAAACTTTCATCCTGATAAAAATACATCATACCTGCTTATCTCCAACCACCAGTCATGGACAGATATCATCGTATTGATGAAAATATTTCTCGGCAAAATTCCATTTTTGAAATTTTTTCTGAAAAAAGAACTTTTCTGGATCCCAATACTCGGGGTTGCATGGTGGGCACTCGATTATCCTTTTATGAAACGATATCCGAAATCCCTCATTGAAAAAAAACCACATCTTAAGGGAAAGGATATTGAGATCACCAGGAAAGCATGCGAAAAATTCAAAGGGAAACCGGTTACCATAATGAATTTCGTTGAAGGAACCAGGGTGACCCCTGAAAAGCAGAAGAGACAGGATTCACCCTTTACACACCTCCTGCGTCCAAAAGCGGGAGGTGTCGGATTCGTCTTCACCATCATGGGTGAACAGATATCCAGCATACTCAACGCCACCATCGCCTATCCCGGGGGACCTTATACATTCTGGGAATATCTTTGCGGCCGCATTCCTGAGATCATTGTGCATGTAGAAGAGATCCCCATGACAGAGAAGCTCCTTGGAGACTACATGAACGATCCGGTATTCAGGGATTATTTTCAGAAATGGATCAACGGATTATGGATAGAGAAGGATGAGAAACTGGATTCTATGCTGAAAGCGGCGAAAAAAACGACAAACTAATCACTATAATAGGAGATACGTATGAATATACTTGTATTTTATGGCTCAGTACGAACAGAACGGCAGGGAATTAAGGCGGCAAAATACATGGTGAAGAAACTTGCAGAAAGAGGCCACCAGGTAGACCTCATTGACCCCCTGGAATACAAGTTGCCACTGCTTGACTGGATGTACAAAGAGTATGAACCCGGCAAGGCGCCTGAACCCATGGAAAAGCTTGCTGATAAGATACGGAATGCTGATGGTTTTATCATTGTGAGCGGCGAGTACAATCACAGTATTCCACCTGCACTTACCAATATGATGGACCATTTCCTTGAGGAATACTTTTTCAGACCGTCTGGTATCGTTTGTTACTCGGCGGGACGTTTTGCTGGTGTGCGTGCGGCAATGCAGCTTCGCGCCTTTCTGTCTGAAATGGGAATGCCCACTATATCATCGCTTTTGCCATTTGGTGGGGTACAGGATGCCTTTGACGACGAGGGAAATCCCCTGATGGACTACATCGACCCTGAAGCTTCAAGATTTCTGGATGAATTTGAATGGTATGTAAAGGCATTAGGGGATGCCCGTGATAAGTATGGCACCCCCTTTTAGTCCCATTTTGAATTTCAGCCCTGGTTATCATCACCATTAGTTGCATCTCCAGTGGTTCTTTGCAGGTATGTTTCAAAGGCATCACGGCCTTCATCTTCCCAGAATTTCCTGTAGGCCTTCCGTTTTTCCCTGTCCATCCTCTCAGCATGCGGATACCTGGAATGATGATCGTGGTGATCACGATGCCATCCCCCCACCAGCAGCCTGGCAAGCAACACCAGCCCGAAAGCCTGCCAGAATGTTATGGTAACCAGGCCAAATATCTGTGGCATCAGCCAGTTCCACAGCAGCATCACCAGCACGGCGAAAAGCAGCGCGAAGAATGCAGCCGCCATAAGGCCGAAAATACCCCAGCCAACAACTTTTTTTACACGCGAAGGGGAATGCCTGTATGTATTGTTATGTACTGTAATCATCTCAGTCCTCCATGTATGAACTGTAGTCAATTAATTTCTTTCGTATACGTTCAAGGGCCCTGTTTTTTCTGGCAAGCAGGGTGCCCACGGGAATCTCCGTCTCTCCGGAAATTTCCCTGTAGGTCATTCCCTCGAATTCGTTCATTATCAATACCACCCGTTGTTCATCAGGCAGTCCATTTATTGCCTGGTAAAGAGCCTCTTTTAGTTCTTCCCTTAAAAAACCGGATTCGGTAGTATCACGAATATCTTCAAGTATCTCCTGCAATGACGTTTCGCCATTTTCATCAATACATGAATCAAGGGATGAAAGGTTGTCCTTTTTTCTGAGTGTATCGATGATTCTGTTCCTCAATGCACGGTACACGTAGGCGGCAAGATTCTCGATGGGACCGGTCACGTCCGCCGCCTCAAATATATGGGTCATCACGTCCTGCACGATGTCCTCGCCGTCACGGTCTGCCGCGTCATCGATCCGGCTTCTCACGAATCCCACCATCCTGCCGTATTCGTTTTTGAAAAACGCAGCTGTTTTCGATGTTCTTTCACCAGGCATTTTGATAACCTTTTTCGTCCTTCTACCCTTTCACCAGCGCTACTGTTCTGAATGATCCATGCTGCACGGGATATTTCACAGTAAAACCTGTTTCAATCCCGTCGTCAATTGTTTCACCAAGTTCACCTGGTGATACGATTCTTGCCGGTTCTCCCACAAGAAGCACTCCAGCGGTTCGCAGCGAACGGTACACTTCTGCAAGGAATTTTTTCCTGTCCGGCACCTCGTGTATCACCGCGAAGGCCAGCGCAAAGTCTGCCTGACCCGCAAGATCACCTATCATAAGTGATGTGTTAGTACATGTCCGTCCGTCAATTCTGCCTGCCAGGCCTGCCTTCTTCGCCCGCCTGTTGAGAGTCTGTATCATCTTCTTTTGAAGATCGATACAAATCACCCTGCCATTATCTCCAACCTTCTCAGCCAGTGGAAGGCTGAAAAATCCCATGGCACAACCAAGATCAAGCACCGTCATGCCGGGTTTCACATATAGCTCCAGCAACTTCTCGGGATTGACCGCTCTTTTACGCATAGGGTTAAGAAGTAAGTATCCTGCCCACCAGGGAAATACATGTTCATGTGCCATTCTGTCCTCCCTTTTAATTAACTGTTCTACATGTGAAGACGTAGAAAGGGGGATTTTATTGCACGATTTTTTTAAAAAGATTCACCGCTAAGGTTTGCTATTTACAGTTGTACCGAGAAACTTGCGTGTGTGCGCAGTATAACCGGTTCGGATAACCGTATATCACTGGAAGAACCATCAGGCTGCTGGTATTGTATATACTCAACTACCATGGGCTCTCCGAATGATTTCAATACTTGGAAGTCTACCGTTTCTTTCTCTTCATTAAATTCAACCATGAGCCAGAAACCCGGAAGGAATACCGGTATGGCGAATTTGTCCTCGCCGGGAATGGGACGTGGTGAGAAAGTGAGACTTCGCTTGAAGGCGTTATACGTCACCCCGGTAAGGGCGGCAAACACCGACCACATTACCGGGTGGGTCATGTATACGTGTCCCTGCTCGCCGTGATGGTCTTTGTCCCAGAGCCAGAGTACCGGGTGGGTCATGTACTTCCGGCCCCGCATTCCCCAGTGATCCATGTCCCAGGGATACCCCTCGTACCAGCCTTTGTCCCATATACGTTTAATAAGGCCGAGGCCCTCGGAAACCTTTCCAAGGTAGATGGCTTCTATGGCCTGGTAGCCGATAGATTGCCAGGGATTATTCACATGCCACATTTTGAACCCGTTGTTCACCGCAGGCATCTGTTTGCCGTCAAGGTCTGCTTCACGGTGTACCAGGGGACGGGTAATCCCTGCCCTTGAATCCATGACCGGGTATGAGTCTACCAGCACTCTCGATTGCCACCTGCTGTGGGACAGCGCCTTCTGATGATCCACCACGGGGCCGAGGCCAGCGTACCTGCTTATCCAGTCTCCCGCAAGTGATGCGGTAAACACGGTATCACGTCCATCACATGTGCGGAAAAAACCACGCTCATCCCAGAGAATATCCATGTAAGACTTCTGTGTGGCCTGCAACTGTTCAGCATATTCCTCCAGCCTGTGTGCCAGATCCTGGTCAATTGCTGCATGGGCATCTGGGCATGTCAGTAATTTGCCAAGCTGTATCATCATCTTCAACGTAGCGCAATGCAGTATTGCAGTATAGACAAATGCGGGTTCATAATGCATATAGTCATATGTGGTGATCCCTTCGGGTATGTTTCTCTCCATGCATGAATCAAGGAACTGCATCATCTGCACCATGGATGGCCAGCATTGCTTCAACATCTCCAGGTCCCCCGTCTGCAATACCATCTTACCCGTCTGCATGATGAGTGACTGCGGCAGGTCTGTCCAGTCTTCGGTCTTGTTGAATGACTTAATAGGGTTACCGTAAGGAACATCGTGTGACCCAAGAGCAATGTCGGCATGCCCGTTGCCGTGGGGAACCCGTCCACCAATTGAGAGGTCAACGAATGAAAGCAATTCTTTGCGATCAATGTCAGTAAAGAATGTATAACTGTAGGGATGCGATGCCATACGCTGATCAATAGTACCGGTAAGAGCGCCAAACAGCCAGCCCCAGGGTACCGCTTCCATGGTATACAGGGTGCCGTCCTTTGGCAGCACTGAATTTATCAGCATAGAGTCCGTCGAATTAAGCACGTACCGTTTCAGCCAGTCCGGTATGGAAGAATCATGAATTATTTTCGGCAGTTGTGCTGTTTCCTTTTCAAGTCGCTGCCGGTTCCGTGTGCAGTATCGGGCAAGCTCTACCGGAGTGGAAAAGAAATTGCAGTAGTAATGACCGTAATCGGTTCCATGGTGCCGGCCCGTGAGCTTGCGCAGGCGCTGTTTCTTCTCAATCACATGGTAAGGCGTCCACCACAGGAGGTAGAGGTTTACTTTACGGGACTGCCCGGCTGCTAGTGAGCTTTTTATGGTAAAGGCCCCGCTGTTGCCCCGTGATCCCTGGCTTCCTGACACTTCACCAGTAGTAAAAAAATCGTCCAGTATCTGGGGACTTCTCTTCTTCGAATTCCACCTGGTACAGCAGCTGACACTGCCCCCTTCAAATGAATCACTATCAGTGAAAAGAAGATATTCCCCGGTAACGCGTCGGCGGGGATTTTCCTCTCCGTAACGCTGATTGGTTTTAAATGCCAGTCCTTCGAAAGTATCTTCAGAAAGCCCTTCGACATAATTTTTCCTGGTTGAATTGTACGTCACCGGCCCGTCAAGTGGAAACATAACGGCACTGCTTCCGCTGCCCCCGATGCCCAGTATGTTTTCAAAGGAAGCCATTATAGATACATCCACTTTTTTGTCGGATGGGTTATGCAGTGTGATCCGGAAGAAGGCAACCGGCAGGGAAGAATCTTTTACATTATGGGGGATAAGAGAAGTAAATCCCGAAAGAGACACCTCTACCGGCAACGCCGGGTCTTCAAATCCAAGTTCAAAGAAGGGAACCTCTCCCTTAAACGAGGTATGGGCAACGTTCTGGATGTTAGTAAATTCTTTGCCCCCCCGGTAGCTTCCCCGCAGTATCCTGGCAACGCTGTTCTGTCCATCGTTGCAGCGAATGGCAAAAAAGCTCCCCCGTGGATACCTGGTTTTTCCAATGGTCTTAAACCAGTTATGATTGGTGCGAAACATGCCCAGGCCGCCGTCTGTGAATATGCTGAACCCCCCTGTACCAATTCCTCCCATGGGGAATCCACGGGATGTACAGTGATCCTGAATAATCCCTGTACTTTCATCGTATTGAACATCCTGTCCGAAGCCCTTACTTTTCACTTTTCACCGTTCTTTTACCACAAATTTGATTGAACAAATACACGCAGTATTGTTATAATAACTCAATCTGACTATAGGTGTGAATCCACCAGTGGTCAAGGGAAAATCACTCACCGTGGAGGAACCATGGAAAACAAGCCCCGCCCCGTTAAAATGAAAAACCTTATTGCCTACGGAACCGGGGACATGTATGGCAACGGTTCATTTGTCGTTATAAGCCTGCTTTTCATGTTTTTCCTCACCGACGTGGTAGGCATATCCCCCTCCATGGCAGGAGCCATTGTGCTGATTGGTAAGTTCTGGGATGCTTTTTCAGACCCCCTCATGGGCTATATTTCTGACAACCTCAAAACCCGTTTTGGACGAAGACGTGTGTTCTTTCTCATAGGTTTTATTCCGGTAGGTGTAAGTTTTGCCCTGCTCTGGGTTGACCTCCACGCTGACAACACGATGGTTACCTTCGCCTACTACACCTTCACCTACATTCTTTTCTCCACGGTATTTACCATGGTAATGATACCATACCGGGCCCTGAACGCCGAAATGACGCCGGATTACGTGATCCGCACCCGCCTCACCGGATCGAAGATGATATTCTCCCAGGTAGGTGGATTGATCGCGGCAACCATACCCAAGCTCATAATCGACCGGCTCTACCCGGAAGACCAGTCGCTGGGGTTCCTTGTAATGGGCATCGTGTTTGGTATCTTCTTCGCAATTCCATGGCTTATCGTATTCCTGGGAACCTGGGAAACTGTTGTTCCCGAAGACCGGCAGAGAGGCACAGGTAATTTTTTAAGGCAGTTTCTTACCCTGCTGCAAAGTAAAACCTTTCGCATTCACATGGGGCTGTATATCTCCGCCTTTTCAGCACTGGACATGCTTATGGCGCTTTTCATCTATTATCTCACCCATTACCTGCAAAAGGATGCAATGTATTCCACCACCATGGGAGCCATGATCATTACAAGCATAGTAATGATACCCCTGTACGTAATGTTTGCAAATCGAAAGGGGAAGGCGGCAGCATATATTATCGGCATGATCTTCTGGGGATTGGGCATCTTTGCCTTTGCCATGCTTTCCCCTGAATCCCCATCATACCTGCTCATCCTCAGCGCCATGCTGGCCGGGGTTGGCATGTCTGCGGCAACGGTAATGCCATGGGCCATGCTGCCATCACTCATAGACGTGGATGAACTGGTAAGCGGCCTGCAGCGTTCAGGCATCTGTTCCGGATCCATGACCCTCATTCGCAAAATGGTACAGGCGGTGGTCCTTTTCATACTTGGTATACTGCTGGACGTGATCGGATATGTACCCAATGCTGACCAATCAGCCGAAACACTGGGGTATCTGCGTATTCTCTTTTTCGCCGCGCCATTTTTCTTCGTCCTCACCGGAATAATATTTGCGTCCCGTTTCCGTGTTACACCCAAAACCCACGCAGTGCTGAAATCCGAACTGGAACGACTGCGTGCCGGGGGAAACATGAACGAAGTTGATCCTGTGGCAAAAGAGATATGCCAGGAACTATCAGGAATAAGGTATGAAGATCTGTATAAAAGCCGGAAAGAGAATAAATAAAACATTTATTTATTATTGTAATCATATTTTTTAGTTGGCAGGCAATCCATAATATATACTATATGTAACATGCATAAGTAATGCCTTTTGAGTCACACCCCGGCATTCGTGAATTATAGACCAGGTAATATATTGATGTTTTATTCCGGCTACTATTTTTCTGAATACACCGTTGCCATGCTGTTTACACTGGTAATGGCCCTTATGGTTGTATTCATGCTCTGGAAAAGACGGGCTTCAAAGGGCGCGTTCTTCATCCTGCTTCTGGAGATAGCTGTTATCGAATGGGCCATCACCGGGGCACTAAAGGCAGCTGCCACAACCATCGCTGCCAAGTATTTCTGGGTTTCGTGTACCTATCTCGCGGTAACTACGACTCCTCCACTTTTTTTTCTATTCGCCCTGTCTTTCAATAACATGGAACGTTTTATTACTACCCGAAATGTCATACTGCTTTTCCTTATACCTGCTGCAACCATTCTGCTGGCCTTTACCAATTCCTTTCACCAGTTAATATGGACCGGCATTCACATCAACCCGGTTAATTACTCTGTATCTTTCCAGTATGGCCCGTTCTTCTGGGTCCTGGTGGCCTATGTATACCTGGTTATATGCAGCGGGGTTCTGCTGGTATTCTATTCATTATATCAATATTCCCATTATTACCGTCACCAGGTAGTGCTCATTAGCATAGCCGCCCTGGCTCCCTTAGCGGGAAACATAATTTATGTATTTCAGCTTTCACCCATCAAGGGGGTTGACTGGACACCAGTGGGGGTTGGTCTTAGCGGTTTTCTGCTGGCTGTTGGACTCTTCCGATACAAAATGTTTGACCTTATACCGGTGGCACGTACAACCCTCATGGATACTATGGGTGACGGGATAATAGTTATTGATACTTTACACAGGCTGGTAGACATCAATACTGCCATGAGGGGGATGATAGGAGACAGTGTGATCTTGAAGCCCGGGGTACCAATTAATGATGCACTAATTGGATGGCCTGCGCTTTATCGTTGCATTGAAAATGGCGGACAGGGACAACACAGAGAAGTGGCTGCGTGGGATCAGGAAACTCACAGGTTTTTTGATGTAAAAATCACCGGTCTATTTGACAAAAAGAATGCTTATTCAGGTTCCATTATCGTTCTTCGTGACATCTCAGAAAGAAAGAGACTTGAGGAAGAACACCGTGAACTGATCGGTGAACTGGGAGCAGCCCTGCAGCATGTAAAGACATTGCATGGACTGCTTCCCATATGCGCCAACTGCAAAAAGATCAGGGATGACGGCGGATACTGGCACGCCGTAGAAGCCTATGTCCGGGAACATACCAATGTGAATTTCAGCCACTGCTTCTGTCCCGATTGCCTTGAAAAGCTTTACCCCGAATTCGTTGAACGGGACAATAAATCCGGAGACTAATTAAAACTCCTCGAATCCCTCTTCTGCCAGTCGATTTTTCACCCCACCTTCAGTATTGACTGCCGCATTTGAATACACGCTTTCCCTGTCTTTTCCATTACCATTATTACCGTTGCCTTTTCCCTGATTCATTGCTTCAGCTTCGTTGTACGCGGCTCCTCCGTTTCCGGGTTTCTTCACACCAGTCTCGTACGCATGTTTCACCAGCCGTGCACCGGTTACACTGGTCTTCTTTTGACTGTCACCATGGTTTATGGTAAAAATACTCATTCGATCAAGCAACTGCTGTGCCTGGTTGGCCATTTCTTCACTGGCAGATGCCGTTTCTTCAACCATGGCCGCATTCTGCTGTGTCATGGTATCCATATCGATAACGGCAGTATTGATCTGCTCGATGCCCCTGCGTTGTTCATCACTTGCCGAAGCAATTTCAGATATATACCGGCTCACCTGTTTTACAGAACCAATTATCTCTCGAAGAGATTCACCGCTTTTATTGACAAGTTCTGTTCCGTTACTGATCTTTTCCTGTGAATCGTTAATGAGGTCTGAGATCTCTTTCGCCGATTGCCCGGCACGCTGCGCAAGATTTCTCACTTCACCTGCCACGACAGCGAAACCCTTCCCCTGGTCACCGGCACGGGCAGCTTCAACGGCCGCGTTCAGTGCCAGCAGGTTGGTTTGAAAAGCAATTTCGTTAATTACGGTAATGATCTCACCAATCCGGCTTCCCGTAGTACTTATTTCGTTAATTGATCCAATGGCATCTTCAACAACCTTGCCGCCGTCTTCAGCCATTTTCGATGAATTATTGGCAATAGAATCAGCCTCGTTGGAATTCTCCGCGTTTTGCTTGATATTCGCGGTTGCCTCTTCAAGGGTAGAAGCGATCTCCTCAAGTGAAGAGGCCTGCTCAGAAGTACGCTGTGAAAGATTCTCATTACCACTGGCGATCTGCTGTACCGCCTGCCCAAGATTTTCCGAGGAAACCATGATCTCAGAAATGAGATCTTCGAACTGATCAACGGTTGAGTTCAGCGCGGTTACGATATCGCCAATCTCATCTTTCGGGATCCTGCTTGTATACCTGGAAGTAAGGTCGCCACCAGCGAATGACGTCATCACATCCTTGCATTCTTCAAGCGGATGAAGCTTTCTCGCCACAAGTACATAAATAGCAATTCCTGCCAGCACAATACCGGCCAACCCAATCATCATCATCAGGGCAGCCATGGTTCTTGCTTCAGAGTTAATATCTTCATTATCAATGCTTGATACGGCGATGAACCCATAATTTTCATTTTTGCTGTAGGTTAACAGTTTCGTTTTCCCTTTCCAGTCATACTTAATGAAATCATGACTTTCACCTGAAAGAACTTTCTTTCCCCACTGGTAATCGCCAATGTTTATGTTAAAGATCAGGCTATTGTCCGGATGGGCAACTGCGAGGCCTTCATTATTCACAAGGTAAGGATAACCGGTTTTTCCAATCTTTACCCCGTTAACAATTTCCTGGGAAAACTCACCAACATTTACGGTCATACACATTATCGCCGATGTAGAATTTCCACTTCGAATAGGAGCAAGAACCAGCGCTACCGGAAGACCGGTAATCTGTGATTTCACAACCGGGCTGACAGCTGCCTCACCTCCCAGGGCCTTATCGATGGTTTTTCGAAGTGTATCATTACCCCATCGTTTTCCTTCAGCATTTGACAATATGGATGATACTATCATTGGATTAGATTCTGCAGTTGAGATGAACAGGTCCTGGTACACCTTCTGCGACCTGGCATAATCCTTCATAAAGGATTCAACTTCGCCAAACTGTCCCCTTGCTACTGCCGACTTCACCATTGAAAGGTCAGCCAGAAATACAGCCGTATTCTTCTGCTTACCATAGAAGTTGTCGATCTGCCGGTTGATCTCAGATTCGAAATTCTTCATCTGGTTTACAAATGCCTTTTGAACGGCAGTATATGCAATATTATAAGAACTGGTAATCAATACAACGGATAGTACCACAATAATGACTGTTACTATCATGGAAATGATCATTTTCAGGCTTTTAAAAGTAAATCCGGTTTTCATATGTACCCCCGCCATTAACTGGAAAATGTTGTATTATTATTTGGCATGAGTTCAAATATACTTCACATTAGTTAAATTTTCATCAAAAAGTTAAATCACATTTACTTTTTTATGAAAAATATTCACACATTACCCGGATTATCACCCCGGCACATCCAGGAATTACAGCAGGATAGTATTTTATTTGCATTATCTGAACCGGTATATATAATCATTACAAAAAAGAATGGAGAGGACATCATGCCAAAAAGGGGATTTAGTTTCCGGGCCTTCATCAGTCTTTTCATGTTCCTGGATTTCATATTCATAGCCCTGACCGGAATCATCCTGTATATAGCCCCACCGGGACGGATCGCCTACTGGATAAACTGGAAACTGGCAGGTATAGACAAAACCGGCCTGCAGACAGTACACACCGTGTTTGCCTTACTTTTTATTATCGCCACCGTATTTCACGTGTACTACAACTGGGCTGTCTTCTGGAATTATATAATTTCAAAAGCCAGGAGCGTACTCAATCGAAAAGCTGAGATGCTTGTTTCTATCACCATCACACTCATCGTTCTTATCGGATCCATCGCTGCCATACCGCCATTCAGCACCATCATGGAATGGGGTGACATACTGAAAGACTCGTGGCACAGCGAGGCTGAAGAACCTCCCATACCCCACGCGGAACTGATGAACGTACAGGAAATCGCCGATAAAACCGGTGTTCCTCTTGAAACCGCCATAACCCGATTGCGTACAGCGGGCATAAAGATCAAAAGGACAGGACAACGCATCGCCGGTATTGCGAAAAAGAATAATATTAGCGCCAGGAAGGTATTCATGATAATTACGGGAAAAGAACAATGATCAGGCAGCAGGATAATCAACGTTAATATAATACAAAAACACATGGGGGTTCGTTTTGGAAAACAATGGAATAACACGCAGGCACATGTTAAAAATCAGCGCGGGCACGGCAGCCGGTCTTACCGGCCTTGGAATGCTTGGTTGCGGCAAAGACCTTACCTCTGTTGACACCGACCTTGACGCCGACATCTTCACAGACCCAAAAATGAACGAAATAACCGCCCAAAGCGTCATCAGCAAGCGCTCAGGGCGGGCACAGCGACCAAATGTTATTATAATTCTTACCGATGATATGGGATACGGTGATCTCAGCTGTTACGGCAGTAAAGCCATACAAACACCCAACATAGACCGGATGGCCCGCGAAGGTATGCGTTTTACTGATTTCTACTGCTCCAGCCCCTTGTGCTCCCCTTCACGGGCGGGACTGCTTACCGGAAGGTACCCCCTGCGCTGCGGCATATCCTTTCCCCTGCAGGCGGGAGAAGACACCCTGACAAGAAAGATATTCAGAAAGCTTGGGTACATGTTTGGTTCTTTCGGTGCAATTGACCTGCACAACGCCGAAAACCTTGTGGACGGACTTCCACGATCAGAGATAACCATGAGTGAAGCCCTGAAGCTTGCCGGCTACAACACCTGCGCCATCGGCAAATGGCATCTTGGTGACTTCAACGTACAACCTGAATACCATCCCCACAATTACGGATTCGATCATTTCGTGGGATTTAATGCCAGCAACGACGACTGGCCCATTGCTTTTTACCGCAACAAGAAAAAGATCGTAGCCGACGTGGGCCTCGAGCAGGAAAAATACACCGGCCTTTTCACCGACGAATCGATAAAATTCATTGAAAAATCAAAGGACAATCCCTTCTTTCTGTACCTTGCACACAAAGACCCCCATCAACCCTGCTTCCCATCAAAAGACTTCGTAGATAAGACAGAGGGGGGACCACACGGCGACACGGTGGCAGAAGTAGACTTTAGCGTAAAACAAATAATGGACTGCCTCAAACGAAACCGCCTTGACAGGGACACCCTTGTCATCTTCACCAGCGACAACGGCCCCTGGTTCGACGGAAGCCCGGGAGGGCTTCGGGGACGCAAGGGTGAAAGCTACGAGGGTGGATACAGGGTACCCATGATCGCCTGGTGGCCGGGCAGGATACCGGCAGGTCGAGTTACCGCTGAACCTGCCATGAACTTTGACTTTTTCCCAACGGTGCTTCATCTTGCAGGACTTACCCTGCCCTCTGATAGAACAATAGACGGCAAGAATCTCTGGGAGCTCTTAACCGGCAAAACAAATAAAACCCCCCACGAGGCCCTGTATTTCTTTCATTATAAACAGCTTGAGGGGGTCCGTTCGGGCAAGTGGAAATATTTCCGTTACATCAACACCAAGGCATGGCCCATTCCCCTTGATAAGCCGGACACCTTCATTGGCTCGGCTGCCGGTGGACACGACTACAAGCCCGAAGGATCTGACAAGTCAGTTCCCACCATGGCATCATGGCCCATGCTGTATAATATGAAACTGGACAGGGGTGAAAGCTACAATGTCATCAAACGATACCCTGAAGTTGGTAACAGGTTACACGCTAAGCTTGAAGCATTCGAGAAAGATTTTTT
>CAZVRB010000024.1:0-14714 GCA_964629365.1 uncultured Leptospiraceae bacterium | reverse complement strand
TCTGCGATTTATTTCATCATCGTAATAATCAACCATATATATATAAAGAAAGAGATCATCAGCACACCATTAATATACGTATCAGTCACCGTCGAGTTACTCGTGGCAGTATTTACCAAGTATGCCTTTCATTTTGACCAGCATAACGGCTGGGGACTTGCCGTCAAAGAACCTGCCACATTCCTGATTTTTATCATCCTGGCGGTTATCATCGGGCTGCGCTATAACAAGACCCTCAATTTTTATTATGGAGCACTGGCAATACTTGGTTATATATTTCTCATAACAATGGGGCTAATTGACGGGAACCTGTTTTTCACCAGGGATTCAACACAGATTTTCACCCCCCACGCCCTTCGTTTACCAACCGAGATCGGTAAAATCCTGTTCATGGCTGGCACCACATTCTTTATGTACCTGATGGCGGATACCACAAGCAAAAACATTAAAGAACTACAGGACGCCCGCAATACCGCAGACCAGAACCTGTCAATCGCCGACAGCATGATCGAAACCGTCAGGGATGTTTCGTCCGGTTTATCTGAGCGAAGTCGTGAGCTTTCAGATTCCACCACCAGTATCGAGTCGGTAATGGAAGAAAATAACTCTTTGATCAGAAATATGAACGAAATAACCCAGGACTTCACCCGGTCCATCGGGGAATTGAGAAATAATATCAAGATGCAGAATGAGACAATCGGAACCAACTATACAAAGATACAGGAAATTTCACAGCTCATGAAAGAGGTATACGAAGACAGTATAACCCAGAGGGGACGTGCCATTGAAGCCCTGAAACTGGCTGAAGAGAATGAAACACATATACGCAACAGCAACAGTTCCATCAACGCGATGCGTGAAAACTCCAGGAAAATAGAAGAGATATCCCATACCATAAGTGATATCGCCGATCAGACCAATCTCTTGTCCCTTAACGCTTCTATCGAATCAGCACGGGCGGGAGAGTCAGGACGGGGTTTTGCCGTCGTAGCGGACGAAATATCCAAGCTGGCAGGAAACAGCATTGAGTCCTCCAAGAATATTTCAACCATCATTCAAAAAACCGTCAATAACATTGAAGAAGTGTCGCTCACCGTTGGCAACATGTCAACCGGTCTGAATACCATTATAGATTTTGTAAAAGAAAACTCTTCATTCATCGAAAACCTGAACCAGAAAACACAGAAAGAACACGAAGAGAGCGGGAAACTGCATGAAGCCATTTCAGAGATCGACCAGACATCTAAAAAGGTGCTTGATCATTTCAACAGGCAAACCGAGCTGAACCTGATGATAATGGAATGGATGGAAAAAATGGAAGACATGTCCAACAGGATATCAAGCAGCATCGAAATACTGGTAGAAATGGCCAACCAGATGGAAGAAAAATCAGTATCGCTCAATTCTGTACTGGGAGACTCGGAAAATCAAATAACTGAAAACGGAAAAACAGAAACCGAAGAATTACAGGATTCCCCTGATACTTCTGTATAATACACCCCCTTTACATTTCATTGGATCCCTCTTATACTATTAGTATATCTACTAAAAAGATTAACGCAGAGGCGCTAAGAAATAAGGAAAGGCGCAGAGAAAAAATATTTATACTTCTTTGCGATCTTAGCGACCTTAGCGTCTTAGCGGTAAATCTTTTTAGATTTTTTTAAAGAATCAGGAGGTTCTTATGAGTAAAAGAGTAGCAGCAGTTGTAGCCGATATGTTTGAAGATGTTGAATTCTGGGAACCGGCCAAAGCCCTGAAAGATGCCGGACATGAAGTAGTTACAGTGGGACTGGTGAAAGGAGAAAAAGTAAAAGGTAAGAAAAAGAAGACGAAGGTAAAAATCGACCAGTCTTTCAGCGACGTCATGCCGGGCAACTTCGACGCCCTTCTTATTCCAGGCGGATACTCACCTGATAAACTCCGCGCAAACGAAGATGCCGTGGAATTCGTGAAAGACTTCATGGAAAAAAACAAGCCTGTTTTTTCCATATGCCATGCCCCGCAAATCCTTGTAACCGCCGATGTATTGCAGGGCCGAACCCTCACCTGCTACAAGTCGGTAATACAGGACATAAAAAACGCCGGTGCCCACTTTATCGACAAGGAAGTCGTTGTAGACGGCAACCTGGTATCAAGCCGTAACCCGGGCGACCTTCCCGCCTTTAACAAGGCTATTGTTGAGAAGCTGTGTGAAAGTTAAAATTACAACTTCAACAATTGTTTTGCATTCTGCCCCAGCCACATGGTTTTCACTTCGTCTTTAATCGGAAGTGACATGACTTCGTCCACACTCTGTTTGAAGTCCTGGGCTGGCCAGGCAGTTGCAAAAAGGATTTTGTTTTTCAGTAGTGTATTTCCATACTGACGCAGTGTTTCCCAACCTGATCCATCAGTAGCAATATACCGGGGCCGGATTGCGGCTATATCTGTGTATACATTTTCGTGACGCCATAATAATGCCATCATCTCGTTTACCCACGGCCAGCCGCCATGGCCAGCAATAATTTTCAGTTCTGGAAAATGTCCCGCTACTTCGTCAAGATAGATTGGTCTGCCAAAATCCATTGTTAACTGCGGCACAAAGTTTATTGAGGTGTGAATCCATATCGGTACATCCAGTTCAACACATTTTGCGTAAATGGGATAATAGAGCTTATCATTGCTGCGCAGCTTGTGAAGCCAGGGTTCCAGGCACAGGCACTTCATGCCCAGTTCTTTAACGGCATATTCCAGATCACGCAGGGCAGTCATTCCCTTGTATGGATCAACCGCTCCCATAAACATAAACCTGTCAGGATTGGTCTGTACAAACCGGGCAACGCCTTCATTGGGCACCTTCATGCCCATGGTAGTCTCAGCATCCTCTGCCGTCAGCAGTACTTTGTCAACCCCTGCCGCGTCCATTAGCTTGATGAGAAATTTTTCCGGCTCCTTCTGAATTGTTTCAATCATTGATCCACTGTTGCTATCCGCATACAACTCGTTATACTTCCCAAAATCTCCTTCAGGATTCGCAAAACCTTCAAGCGTTTCCTTCATTGGAGGAATTACACACACGTCTATTATTTCAATATTGTTTAGATCTTTCATGATTCACTCCCTGGAATAATCTATAAGTTAATTTGCCATGCCATACCATTAAATGATACATGCTCACCTGTTCTTTCTCACTAACAGGTAATATCCACACCCAAGCAACGTCCAGCCGATAAATACGCCAAGTGCCCATACTTTTAGAATGGCCACCGCTATGATCCATGTTGGGACAACCGCAACCGCGGCTATCACCGGTATATACGGATACCCATGTATCCTGTAAGGACGGTCCATTTCGGGCTCTTTTTTTCTGAGAACTATAACCGTAAGTGCCACCAGGAAGTAACTCACAAGAACTGATGCCGCTGCTGTATCAAAAAGAACTATTAGCTCCTGTATAAAACTGCCCGCTATACCCAGTGCACCGATAAACAGTATACCCGCGTAGGGGACATTAGTTTTGCTGCTAACCCTGCCAAAAATCGAAGGTATTTCCCTATCTTGTGACATGGCATACAACAAACGTGACCCCCCAACCATAAAGGCATTCATGGTAGTAATGAGTCCGCATATTCCTGCCACGATAACGATATATGCCCCCTTTGTCCCAAGGGCTTTCACAACTGAGGGCATTATGGGTATATGCTCAGTATTTTTGGCGATAACTTCCCAGTGAACCACCCCCGCGCTTATCACCAGCACCAGTATATACATGAATGCCACAAAAAATATTGACGCCGGAATAAGAAAAACGATTTTTCGAATAGGGGCATTCACCTCTTCGGCTGCCTGTGGCAGAACATCATACCCCATAAAAGCCAGCATGGCAATTGGGATCATAAGAAATATACCGCCCGCTCCACGACCAAAGAAAGGTTTGAAATTCTGGATTTCAAGCTCAGGCACACCCGCTATGATGAAGATGATTATGCCTATGAATAATGCCACCGTCAGCAGGAACTGTACTATACCTGAAAAACGTATACCAGCCAGGTTGACAACAGTAAACAGGAAGGCAAGAGAGGCTCCAACGATAGAAGGCGCAAGTGATGGGAATATTCCATTAACCAGCTTGCCGAGAATGATACATTCACCGGGCATCATGGCCGCGTACGCAAGCACAAGCAGCCAACCGGCAATAAATCCCACGAATTTGCCGATTCCCCGGCGAACATAAATATAGGCGCCACCGGCATACGGCATGGCCGCGCACAGTTCCGCAAAGCACAGGCCCACGCAAAGAGTCAATACCGATGCAACCGCGATGGAGATGAGCACCGCCGGGGCTGCCCTGTCAAGAAATACGTTTGCCAGGATAGCCCATGCCATACCCACCATTGCACCGGTTATAAGGGTAAACAATGTTACCAGGGTAAGTCCTTTGGTAAGCTTACTCTCCTTTTCCATAATCCATCCTCCAATGGGAATATATTATTTATTTCAAAAAATTGACAAGAGTTGCCGTGTCAACTACCGGACCGATAAGCCTGTCAAATCTTGCAAGCGCATGCTCATGATCTTCTTTTGTGGCCGCCGCACATGCATCAGATACGATAATGGAAAAATACCCCCTGTCAGAAGCGTTACGTACCGTTGCTTCAACACAGAAATCAGTAAGAAATCCGCATACGATAATGCTGGTTACACCCAGGTGATTAAGGTAGCGTTCAAGTGGTGTGGATTCAAAAGCACTCCATGTTGCCTTCTCAATCACTATCTCATTCTCTTCAATAAATGACTTAATCTCATCGTAAAAATCGGTATCCCGTGTTCCACCCGGGAATGCTCCCGGAATTTCCTGGTGAACCACGTTTATAACCTGCTCATCAAAAGTACCTGGAAAGATGTCTTTCCCTTCAGGCAGACGATTTTGTTTTACCCAGAAAACCGGAATTTGCACATCCCTGCATACTCGCACCACTTTCTTAAGATTTTCGATAGCTCCGGATTCTTTTGCCTGTTTCCATGAACCGGTAAACGCAAGGCTTCCATCCGGGTGAAGGTTATCATTTTGAGGATCTATCACAAGCAGCGCAGTATCCTCTTTTCTGAGATACTGCTTCCAGTCTACAATATCGTTGAGTGACAATCCTTCTGCCATCTTTTTACCAATATCTTCCATGTCAAATGTACGCTTCACTGAAGGAAGAGGTTTTGCTTTCGAATTACCTATAAGATTTAATATTTCATCAGTGCTTGCAACAGGTCCTATCATTCGCTGCAGCCTTTGCAGTGCAAGAGAATGCAATTCTTCGTTTTGAGTGGCACATCCATCAGCCACGGTAACTCCAAGGTAGCCTTTATCACAGGCTGAACGTACCGTTGCCTCGATGCAAAAATCGGTGAGAAAACCGGTTACGATGAGTACCTGTGCCCCGATATTTCGAAGATACTTCTCAAGCGCCGTACCCTCGAACATGCTGGAGCCATGCTTCCCGATAACAATATCATGGTCGTCTATACATTCAGCCAGATCGGGATATATCCCGGTCTCCCAGGTATTCTCCATGAATCCATCGGGGAGCAGGGTCCTGATGAGGGTCAACGAATCGCCATCCCATGTTCCGGGAAATACATCCCGTCCATTCTCTAGCCTGTACTGTTTTGCCCAGATAACCGGCATGCCCGCCTTTCTGCAGGCTGGAATTATTTTCTTAATGTTCTCAATGGAATTATTCTCTGCTGCATGTTTCCATACCTGCCAGAAACCAAGAGAACCTTTTTCATCAAGCACGTCATTCTGCGGATCAATTACCAGCAACACTGCCCGGCTCCTGGTAAAATAATCTTTCCATCCCGCCCTTTCATAAACATTGTATTCTTCTTTAGCTGTGGGTGTTTCCCTGTCTGCCATAACAACACCTCCAGTATATTACTTGTTTAAATACGCCCTTTCAAAATAATCGATCTTATATTCTGATCGTTCAAGTGTGTTAGCCGGTATAAGCTTGATAACAGGTGTGAAGACCAGCTTCTCCTTGATAGCCTGTTTCATCTTACCAGCCAGTTCTTCATACTTTTCTTCCGGATAATTCTCACCGGCCTCAATTTTCAATTCGAGGTTTGTACTAATAGCCGGGCCCGGTTCATACAGCACTATCCTGAACTCACCGGTAACATCAGGCATAAATCCGCAGATAACATCCTTTACAGCCGAAGGGAATACGTTGACCGCTTTAACTTTCAACATGTCATCACTTCTACCGAACACACTGAACCTGAAAGCCGTTCTCCCGCAGGCACATGGGGATGCATACACCCTGACCATGTCACGGCAGCGATAACGAATAACAGGTGTGGCCTCCCGATCTATGGTAGTATAGACAATCTCACCCTCCGCGCCGTCTTCCATCTTGACTGGCTGCAGTGTTACAGGGTCAATCACCTCTGCCATAACAATGCCATTACCACAGAAATGCAATCCTTCACCTTCACCGCACTCGCTTGCCAGGTCGGCACCCACATCAGCAAGCCCGTAATAATTCCGGGCAACAATACCCCACTCCTCTTCAATATGTTTCCTGTCTTCTTCCGACAGTGCCTCGCCTGCCATGAACCCCTTGGTGAATCCCATGTCACGGGGTTCCTTATTCAGCTCCTTTCTCACGTAATCGGCCAGGAAGACCGTTGCCGACGGTGTTGCGAAGAGCACGGTTGGATTGAGATCCTGTATAAGCTGCATCAGTTTCTCCATCCCAGTGGTGGCAAGGGGCGCGGGGATAACACATATACCCATGGCTTCAGCCGAAATGGCTTCAGAAAGACCACCTACGAAAAGTGTGAAATTTGCCGGATTGATAAATGAATCTCCCGGACGCAATCCTCCCGTCCATGCGTGGCGCGCAAACAGTTCCTTCCAGTTATCTGCATCACGCTGAGTCAATCCGATGTACAGCGGCCGACCCGTGGTACCGCTGGTACCCTGTATTCGAACCAGGTCTTCTTTTGGCGCACATTGATGTCCTCCCAGTCCTCCATCATTTGCCTGGGTCTGGCGCAGGTCATCCTTCGTGGTAAAGGGAAGCTTCACCACGTCGTCCCTGCATTTAATGTCATCCGGTTTCACCCCCTGCGCATCAAGTCGTGCCCGGTAGAATGGAGATCGCTCATAGATATACCGAACCTGCTCTGTCAGCTTCTCCGACTCCAGTTTGTACAGCCTGTCTTGCGGCATGGTTTCCATCTCTTCATTCCAATACTTTCTATCTTTCATGGCACCTCCCGGTAAACATCTATTTTGAATGAATAATCATTCATTATTGTATGCACAAAAATTATGGCCCGCAAAACCCGCAATAACCTCATAATTACTGTAATGCCTTTATGCACATGCCCGAAACCCGGTCTACATCGGCATCGGTAATTTCACGATATCCCGAGATATTCTCAAGCCTGTTCTCAAGAAGTGTGAATGGAATGGAGAAGTATACAATATAGACATCCTCAGGCGAGTAATGCGCGGCTATCTCGCCGGTTTTGATGCCCTTCTTGAGTATCTTCCTGCATTGCTCCCTGGTCTTGTCCAGTCTCATTGCCGGTATATCGAAGGTTCGATCAAATACAAGTAACAACAAAAACCTGACCAGGTGGGGAAATTCATTAGCCTTGCCAAACATATAGCTTAGAAACTGCCTGGCAAATTCATTTATGGTGGACGAAGAAGCGATGATATAATCTATATACTCATCAAAAATGTTTATATTTTTTTCATAGATAGAAAGAACGAGGTCTTCCTTGGATTTATAATGGCTGTAGAGGTAGCCTGCAGATATACCGGCATTCCTTGCTATATCTGACACCGAAGAGCTGGAATACCCTTTTTCAACAACAAGTTCTATTGCTGCATCTTCCAGGTTCTCAATCCTTGATGTGTCTGTTATACGTGCCATAATCACCTAATTTGAATGGGCATTCATTCATTTATAATATACTTCGCATAATTGTCAAGAAAAAAGAACATTGAATATAATAAAAAGTATTTGTACATAATCTTCGCGCATGCGATAAATATCCTGAGGTGTGATAAAACCTTATTCCGAGGATACAAACAACATGAATACCACCCTGTCCCCCTGGACCATTTCACTGCGTCTTTTGTTTCTTTCGCTTCCGTTGCTTTTGAATGATTTCTATCTCCCCCTTGTCCCCGAAGACGCGGTAAAGCTTGACCTGGTAATTGACATCATCATCTACATCGGATGGCAGACATCCATCATTTACATGGCATGGCAGGCAGGCTGGTTTACCCTTGACGATCTGGGCATACACAGAAAGGGGTTGGGACGGGAAATCCTTTTCGGTCTTATCATTTTGCTTGTTGTCTTTATCGTCTTCATACTCGTTCTTCTTGCCGGGATGTTCATCAAGCAGCATTTCGGTCTTGAACTGTCCTCAACATGGTATTTCCCGGTACCGGATGGATGGCATCCGGCAAAGTCATTCTTATACGTGCTGTATCTTTCCATTACTGCCGGCATTTACGAGGAGATCATCTATCGGGGTATTGTTATCAGGCAGCTGCGCCATGTTACTTCAAGCAGGTTTTTACTGGTGCTGTTGTCCACCCTCCTCTTCATATTAATTCACTGGTCGATGGGGCCGCAAACATGGATCGAAGCTGGTTTGTTTGGCGGCCTGTGGGCTTTCATATTTATCAGGCATGGCTCACTTATCCCCAACATGGTGGCTCATTTTCTCTACGATTTTGCTACCATATATGGCCTGCACGATGTGGTAATAAAAGCAATCACCTGAAATGGAGATATAAAAATGAAAAAAATTATTGCATCTGGAATTATTCTGCTTGTGTTCGTGGCCACCTGTTTTTCACAGGACTACAGCCAGAAGCTGGTGGGAAAATGGAGTATCATGAAAATCACCAACAGTGCCGGAACCCAGACAGTTCCTGCAAAAACCAAAGCCACATGGGAATTCATGGAGGACGGGACGGGCCTTGTAGCTCTTGCAAGTGATGACAAATCACAAAATTACAAGTTCAACTGGTCGATCAAGGATGCCACCATTTTACTTACTGATGATAAAGAAGAAAAAGTTGATTACGTGAAGTTCGGATTTTTCGATGACTTCCTGTTTTTAATAAAAGCACCTGATGACAACATGCTGCTGCAAAAATACACGGAGAAATTGCCGGACGATAAAGAAGAAAAATAATATACTATCCATGAGCCTGTTTTCTGTATTTCCCAGGAGAGATACCTTCGTATCTCAGAAAGACCGAGTTAAAGGTGGAATACGAGTTAAACCCCACGGCCATACCCACCGAAATAAGTGACCGATCGGGCTCATCCTCCATGATTTTTTTCGCCTCGTTCACACGGTATTCGTTTATGAAGGTGCTGAAGTTCTTCTTTATTCTGCAATTCAGAATTTCTGAAAGCTGATGCGAACTGATTGAGAGATCCCTTGACAGGTCAGACAGTGACAATTCCTCGTCCACAAACACCTTTTCTTCGTTCATCAATTCATATAACCTCTGGCAGATGGTGTCTACGTCAAGCCCACGGGTTACAGAACGTTCATATCTTCTCTTTTGTGACAGGCTTCGAAGCAGCCTGTTATAGTCGGGATGACGTTGTGTGACCAGGTAGACCATGCACATACTGCAGTTTGCCACTATGATGGCAAATCGCAGAAGGGTCATTGAATACAGAAATCCGGCAACGGCCAGCATGTTGGAAATGGCTATAAGAGAGGCGAAGATAAAACCCGCCCGTGATGTATTGGGCTTACCCCCAGCATCACTGCCCCACGCGTAGGGAACCATGGTGACAAGTACCGGAACCATCATGAGCAGAAGATATACACTGGGAAGGATCATGAGTATATACATCCACCTGACGGGTGACGGATAGGCACTAAAACTTTCTCCCATGACATGAACAGCACTGCTGTAATCATTTGAATAGAGAATCCACCCTTCTGCAAGCATGAAGAGAAGCACAAAAAACGAGACAATGGCAGGAACAAAGGGCAGCAGGTACCTCTTTCTGAAACTGAGTTCACTTGATATGATCCACCTGTAGCGCAGGGTCATCAGCGGTGGCACCATGAAAGCCACGGGTATACAGGCCATTCGTATATACCAGGCTGTTGGAGAGTGGTCAAACACACCGGTCCCGGCCAGGCTTAACATGAGAAACCATACTGAAAGTCCGCCAAATGAAACGGAGAATATATAATCCACCATGCTCTTGTTCTTTTGCACCGCCTGGCCAAGGGCGATCAGCAGGGCCACAAGGGCACTTGAAAAAATGAAAAAGTGAGAAACGGGTCCATTCATAAAAAACACTATACCTCTTTCAGATTTATAAATCTGAAATTATAAAAATCATCAAATTATAAACCTGAGAGATTTTCATGTCAAACCGTATTAAGATTACCGGTGAAAGGTTAAATAACGGGGAGGCACTCATGTCAGTAGATTATCAAAAAGGGTATGCCGAATACCTTGAAAAGAACCCGCATCTTGCCGTAATGGCCATGGACAGGGTAAAAAAATTCGGCGACAAGGTGGCACTGAGAGACAGGGCAGCCGGAGAATGGGAATCATTCACCTGGAACCAGGTTGGAGAGATGATTCGCAACACCGCCAGGGCCCTGCTTGAACTTAACGTAGAAGAAAAAGAGATGGTGGGTATATTCTCACCCAACAGGGCATACTGGACCATAGCCGATCTGGCCATACTCAGCCTGCGGGCAGCATCGGTTCCGGTATATGCTACCAACTCGGCAAGCGAGACACGGTATATAGTAGACGATGCCGAGATCAGGATCATGTTCGTGAACGATCAGCATCAATACGATGCAGCCAAAGAGGTAATGGATAATTCCAGTTACCTTAAAAAACTTATCGTATTTGACCCAACCGTTTCAATCGAGGGTGACCAGAGTATGTATTATCACGAGTTTCTCGAAACAGGCAAAAGGTCTGGTAAAGATGAAGAGCTTCAGGCCAGGCTTTCACAGGCCAGCATGGACGATCTCTGCACACTTATATACACATCAGGTACAACGGGAAACCCCAAGGGTGTAATGCTCACACACCGTAATTTTCTTACAATGCTGTATGCCACGGGTTATCCCATGCCCATCGGTGAAGACGACGTCAGCTTCTGTTTTCTCCCACTCAGCCACGTGTTTGAACGATCATGGACATATTTTATTCTTGATCGTGGCGCAGAAAATCATTATTGCCATGACACAAAACAGGTAGTGGACTTCCTCAAGGAAGTGCGCCCCCATTACATGGTAAGTGTACCAAGGGTCTGGGAAAAGATATACGGCACTATCACCGAGGGGCTGAAAAGCGCTCCCCCTGCCAAACAGAAACTCTTCGACTGGGCGCAGCGGATTGGTAGTGAGTATTACCCACTGTACAATCATGATAAACCAATTCCCTTCTCACTGAAAATGAAGCACGCCTTCGCGAAAAAACTGGTTCTCAGCAAGATACAGGACGTGGTTGGGGGACGCTGCAAGTTCTTTCACGTTGGCGGAGCACCCTTTAACCCGGAGATAAACAAGTTCTTCTACAATGCCGGCCTCAAGATGGGCCTTGGCTACGGAATGACAGAAATTTTCCCCATCTGTGTCTGCACACCCAGGGACATCGGTTTTGGCACCAGCGGCAAACCGGTACCCCTTATGCAGGTTCGCATCTCTGATGAAGGTGAGATCCAGGCCAGCAGTCCCGCGCAGATGATCGGCTACTGGAAAAAGCCCGAAGAGTCACAGGCAATACTCACCAGCGACAACTGGATCAGGACAGGAGACGTGGGTGAAATAACACCGGAAGGATATGTAAAAATAACCGACAGAATCAAGGAACTCATCATTACCGCCGGCGGAAAGAACATTTCACCACTCCTGATAGAAACCATGCTGAAAGAAGATATCTTCGTCGACCAGGCCGTTGCCATTGGCGACGGAAGAAAGTACATTTCCGCCCTGCTGGTTCCCTCTTTTGAGATGCTGGCAAAGTATGCCGACGAGAATGGTATCGTGTACAAATCGTATGAAGACCTGGTGAGAAGCCCCGCGGTTGTGGAGTTTTACCGTCAACGAATCGAAGAAGCAACCGCAGACCTTGGACGGGTTGAGAAGGTGAAGACTTTCACACTGCTCCCTGAAGAAATGACACAGGAAGGGGGCGAACTCACCCCAACGGGAAAACTCAGGCGAAAAATAATTCATAACAAGTACGAAGAAGTAATCAACGCCATGTACCCGCAGGAATAAGATACACTGCTCTACCTCCTCCCCCTTTTCAAGGGGGAGGCCGGGTGGGGGTTTGTTCAGTTCCAATGTCAACATCCAAATATCCTGCTTAGTATCCTGTCCCCAGTGTAACGATGAACTACCTTGTGTTCTAATGCCGGTTCCCCCTTTAGTAAAGGGGGACAGGGGGATTTCATTGAGTTCTATGCACCCATGTTTTTCATGAAAATACCTGAATGTATGTGCCATACTGAACGAAATCCCCGACGCGCTGCGTCGCCCCCTTCGCTAAAGGGGGCTTGCCGGAATGAGGCTTGCTGATTCATGCTGCACCCATGATATGCAACAACCACTATCCACTAACTACCAACCTCCATACTCTTTTACTTTATTAACTCCGTGTCCCTTCTGCCTCTGCGGTACCCCCCCTTTCCTCCCCAAATCATGATTAATCAGCATATGAATAGACATTCATCTCAAACTCAGCTATGTTAGTTCCTGTTATCAGAACTCTAATGGAGGACATAATGACTGCAAAAACAAGCAAAAAGAATGAAACCAACTGGACCGGATATGCCATAAGTGAATACCCGGATGCAAAAGAACTGATGCGTCAGCTTAAAAATCTTATCAACCAGCCCATCAGGGCTGTCAAACGTGATGCAATGGACAAATACCTTGCCCATTATGAAAAAAATTGCAAAAAGTCGAAGGCCATGATAAACGAGGCCATGGATTTCATACCCGGCGGGGTGCAGCACAACCTGGCCTTCAACTATCCATTTCCGCTGGTTTTTACCAAAGCAAGCGGTGCCTATCTCTACGATCTTGACGGCAACAAGTACATCGACTTTCTGCAGGCCGGCGGCCCAACTGTTCTGGGAAGCAACCCGAAGGTTGTGCGTGACAGGGTAATAGAACTGCTGAACACCACCGGACCGGTAACCGGCCTTTTCCATGAATACGAGCTGAAACTTGCCGAAAAGATCGCCCAGCATTTCCCCGGCGTCGACAAGTTTCGCATGCTTGGCAGCGGCACTGAAGCCTGCATGGCATCCATCAGGGTAGCCAGGCTTGCCACTAAAAAGAAGTACGTGATAAAGATGGGTGGGGCATACCACGGCTGGAGCGATCAGCTGGCTTATGATATACGCATACCCGGCACAAAGTTTCTCGAATCACACGGTATACCGCGCAACAGTTTCAAGTACACCCAGGCATTCTTTCCAAATGATATCAAGTCACTTGAACGCAAACTGAAGTTCAACAGGCTGCGAGGTGGAACCGCCGCGGTTATCATTGAGCCAATCGGCCCCGAAAGCGGAACCCGTCCCCTTGACAAAGATTTCAACATGAAAGTTCGCAAGCTTTGCGACAAGTATGGCGCCCTTCTTATATTCGACGAGGTGGTTACCGCCTTCAGGCTGGGCCTCGGCGGCGCGCAGGGATATTTCGGCGTGAACCCCGATCTTACCGTATTCGGCAAGGTGGTTGCCGGGGGATACCCATCGGCAGGGGGCCTTGGCGGTAAAGACAAGTACATGAAATTCATGGCCGCCGGCATACAGAGCGGAACCAAGAAGGCACTTGTTGGCGGCACCATGGCGGCCAACCCCTTAAGCTCGGCAGGGGGTTATTACACAATACTTGAGATGGAAAAAACCAACGCACCCGAAAAAGCCGGCCGTGCCGGTGACCGCTTGACAAAAGGGCTGCAAAAGCTTATAAAGAAATATGATCTGCCATTCGTGGCATTCAACCAGGGATCCATCTGTCATCTTGAAACCGTGGGTACAGTACTTTTTGAAGTTCCGTGGTCACGGCCATGGCGCATTCCCGGGCTCATGAAAGAGATCAAGGCACGAAAGCACGTGATGGAAGAGATGGGTGCAGCTTACATGGCAGAGGGGATCGTCACCCTGGCAGGAAGCCGGATCTACTGTTCTGCAGCCGATACCGATGAGATCATCGACGAGGCTCTGAAGCGGTTCGAGAAGGTATTCAAGAATATCGAGGGAGTATAAAACAGTATACTCGTGGAGAAACTAATGAACGAAATTGAAGCGAAACAGGTTGTCTGTGACGCGGGCCGAAGGCTTCTCAAGGAGGGCCTGGTCGCCCGCACATGGGGCAATATAAGCGCGAGGGTGGACGGGAATACCTTCGTGATAACCCCCAGCGGTCGCACCTACGAGGAACTGACCACGGATGACATTGTAACGGTAACCATTGAAGACCTGGCCTATGACAGCCATATTAAGCCATCGTCAGAGAAGGGCCTGCACGCCGAGATATACAAGCTGCGCCCCGAAGTAAACGCGGTGGTACATACACACCAGATGAACGCGTCAACCGTGGCCGCGGCACGTGAAGACGTTCCCACTGTTGACAAAGAGACAGAGGCATTGATCGGGCCGTCGGTGCGGGTGGCAGATTAC
>CAZVRB010000023.1:0-38090 GCA_964629365.1 uncultured Leptospiraceae bacterium | reverse complement strand
ATTTTACCCGCCTGGTGTTCAAGGCAACCGGCATGGAACAGGTATGCAGGGAGACGGGTGCCATACCGGTATACCTTGATGAAACTGACTCGGTGCCGGTGTACCTGGAAGGGGTGGAACAGTTCATCGATATCTCGTCTTTCGTATACCAGAAGCTCATACTTGAAGGGGAGGAGAACCTGTATGTGTCCCTGCCCAAGCTGAAGACCCACTCCATGACAGAGGTAACCCTTTCCATTAAGAACCAGTTCGGGCTGGTGCACCAGTTCAGCAGGATTGCCGATCACAACTTCAGGCTGCATCAGAAGTTCGCCGACATCTACCAGGTGATACGGCCGGATTTCGTGGTAATTGACGGCCTGGTGGCCACCAACCACGGGCATTATATTGCCGGAAAGAACATCGATGAATGTATCGTTCCCATGAACTGCCTCATCGGGGGGCCCGATCCAATGGCGGTTGACGTGGTGGGGGCATCTTTCATCGGGTATTCTCTTAAAAATGTGAAACACCTCACCCTTGCCGCACAGAAGAACCTCGGGGAGAGCAGGCTTTCCAGCATAGAGATAGTGAACAGGGACATATACAACAAGCGAAAGAAAACGCTTACCCATGAACTGCTTGATAGGTATCCCCCTGATGTGAAGATACTTCGGGGAAAGGAACGCTGCTGCAGGGAAGGCTGCAGAAGGAATACTGAAACCTGCATGGAGGTGTTTCACTCGGATTTCGACGGCAGGGGCGGCTTTACCGTGCTGATGGGAAAGGGTATTGATCCGGGAGAGGTGGCGAAGATAACCGGCCCGGTACATATCGCCGGCAGCTGTGCCATACAGGATTACGGCATGGAAATACAACAGCGAGCGGGAAAAAACCTGGTAACCATGAGCCATGGGTGCAACAACCTGGCGGAGACCATTCACGGGCTGACAAAACAGATGAAGGTGAGCACACTGGCACTTGCAGGGGTGAACCCCCTTTCATCACTGGGTAGTCTCATACAGGCAAAGCTGCATGGGACGAAGGCCAATATACCACCTGTTTTTTGAAATACTATCAGGAATGCTGCCAGAGCCAGGACAGTAGCTGGCTGGTAATAATGGCAAGATGATGGGGGGCGGTGAGCCCATGGTCGCCGTCTTCGATGATATGCAGTTTCTTGTCACCACCCGCCTTTTCCAATATGAGATACGCGTTTTTCGGATCAACCACCTCGTCCACCCCCCCGTGGATTATCAGGAGGGGGGTGGTTGTGCGGCGAAGCCTAGATTTTATATCCACATCTGCAAGTTCTTTCAGTGACCGGTTGGTAATGGAAAATTCTCCGGCTGAAAGAGATCCTTCATCCGGAAGCTCTTCAGCGGCCTTTCCCCCCGTGAGGAGCATGGCCAGCCCCCTCAGGTCAACCGGTGTGGCCAGCAGGGTCAGGCTGCCCAGATGCAGGTCAGTGCCGGTTGCCAGCCAGAGTGAGGCGGCTCCCCCCATGCTTGAACCGAAAAGATGCAGGGGGAGTGACCATTCCTGCGCGGCAAAGAGGCACGCGTCGTGCAAATCAGAAACCGTATCATCAAGTGTTATATGCAGGGGGTTACCGGTGGTGTAATCCGCCGTATAGCCGTAACTGAAGGTAAGAAGAATGAATCCCCCTTCCACGATGTCTTCGGCCATGGTATTAATCTTGTAGGCGTCTTTAGATGAAAAAAGTCCATGGCTGTAGACGAGAACTCCCCCGGGGGTTGCGGACGGGGAAAATATCCGTCCATCCAGAAAACGGTTGTTTCGGGCCGGAATGCGGATGTTTTCAATATTCATAAAGTACAGTTCACCTGGTTTTTTTTAACCTGATACCGGGTTCAAAATAACCGTCGCATGTATTACCGTCAATGACAATTGATCCGGGGTCAAGTACCAGGGTTCTGTTCTTTCCGGAGCCCTTAATTTCAGTTTTGAATGTAAAATGAGAAGATTTAATTTTAGTAAAACCCCTTCGGGTGTCGGGGTGATATACCCTCTTTTCGTTTTTCATCTCGTAGAGGTTTATTCTCAGGGTGTGATCGTCTTCCACGGTATAGACCCCCTTGAAGATGAGGGCGTTGGTTTTAAGGTAGAGTATACACACGGCGCGGTAATTTTTGTAAAACCTGAATTCGTAGCCGTAAGGCCCCGTGTAAAGTAATTTCCACCGGCCATGCAGGGATTTAACAGTGGCGGGTGTGCCTGCCAGTGAAAAGGAAAAAAGAATAAGCATGGCCGAAATGGTGAAAATTCGTTTCATTGCTCAACAGGTTGAAATGACCGGGCATGGATCTTCTTTATTATTTCCCCGGAGACCTCTTCAAGGCTCTGACAACCGGTAAGGATCATGGCCTTTGCAAGTTCCCGCTTAATGGTATTGAGATAGAAGGCCACACCCTGTGCTCCCATGCCTACTGCTGAAACGGCCACGGGACGTCCAATAAGCACGTGGTCGGCCCCGAGGGCAAGGGCCTTGATGATGTCAACCCCGGTTCGAAATCCGCCGTCTATGATGATGCGAACGTATCCGCCAACTTCGCGGACGATCTCTTCCAGTACATCCATGGTACCCACCATCTCGTCAAGCACCCGTCCGCCGTGATTTGATATAATGATGGCATGGGCCCCCGCCTCAACGGCCAGCGCCGCGTCTTTCACGTTCATGATTCCCTTGAGCACGAAGGGAAGGGTTGTGGTTGAGATGAGGTATTGCAGTTCCTCGATGCTTTTTGGCCCCACCGCCTGGTTTTTCATGGCCATGGTCTTAAACACGACGGCATCAATATCCAGGCCAACTGCCACGGCGCCCGCCTTCTCGGCTGCCTTGATACGGGTTATGATGGCATCGTTGTCACTCCTGGGTTTGAAGATGGGTACCCCCAGTCCGTTATGCTCTTCAAGGGCCTGCAGCCCGATCTTGTACTTGCCGGGAGTTGCGCCGTCTCCCACAAAAGCCAGGGAACCGGCTTCCATGCAGCCTTTTACCACCGCACGGTTGTATTCCAGTTCGTCAATGGCTCCACCCATGTTGGTGACGGCACCGGTAATGGGGGCCACCATAACCGGTAATGACAGTGGCATACCGAAAAAAGATGACCCGGTATCGGGGTCAGAAACTGAATGAATAAGGCGTGTGTTTATTTTATAGTTATGCAGTGCCTCGATGTTGCGCCTGAAAGAAGCCCCGGTGCCGGTTCCACCCATGCCGGGAACCCCGGTTGGACAATCACGTCCGTTGCAGTTTTTACACGCGTAACAGGTTTTTTTGAGTTTTTCCCTGGCGGCCAGGCGTATCTCTTCCATGCTGATCTTGGGTTCTTCGCATACCTGTATGGTGAGAAGCTCCATGCACTGCACCACCGCGTGCTCGGCCTCTTCAACCGTCTGCCCTACCGCGATGATGTTTCCCGCCTTTTCCACGTTTGAACGAGGGGGGGTAACCCTGTCGCCGGGTTTCACGTTAAGAAAGATGTCCTTTATGCCGGGGATAGCCAGTGCCTCTTCAAGACCTGTTATCTTTTTTACCACACCAGGCATGGTGATGATTGCACGTTCAATACAAACCCTGTCGTAGATGGGATCAAGGTTTGATGGTTCACGGCCAAGTGCAACCTCGATGGCGGCGCGAATAAGGTTTACACCCGTGGCATAGGGATAGGTATAGGCGGACATAAAGCCGCCGGAGAGCCGCGCGGCAAGTTCACCGATTTTTGCTCCATGTGGGGTGATCTTTATGTCCCCCTTTGCGCATCCGGTTGTGATGCCCAGGGCGTGTATACCTTTTTTCATTATTTCAATGCCGGCCTGCTGCAGCCCGGGGTCAAGGTGAGATGGCATGGTATGCCCCGTCTCAATAAAATACGGGGGATACTCGATGATGCGGTCGGCAACACCGGTAATGGTGATCTCACCGTTATATATTACCGCGTCAATGGACAGTTCGGGTCCTTCCATGAATTCTTCCATGATGAGTTCGCCACTGGGAGAGGCGTTCTTGGCGAAGGAAAATGCATCACCAAGCTGGTTCTTGTTATCTATGCGCATTACCCCGCGGGCGCCCATATTATCAGATGGTTTGAGAACCACCGGCAGGGCAAGGGTTTCAAAGGCTTTCTTGGCATCAGAGAGAGACCACACGGGAAAAAAATCCGGGGAGGGCACACCGTGTTCACGGAAGCGTGTGCGCATCTTGATCTTGTTGGTGGCTGCCTCGGCGTCCTCAAATTTTATGCCGGGAAGGCTGAGACTGTTTGCCACCGCTGCTACTGTCATGGAGGCATCTGTTCCCACGGTGAGAACGGCGCTGATGGGGGTTATGTCATTCTGGGCCCTGGCGACCCGCACAGAACCTTCAATATCCCGGGTGCTCATTACGATGGGAATATCGGCGTACCGCATTCCCTGCGCATTGGGATTATAGTCGGTGACGATAACCTGCAAACCCATCTTTTTTGCTTCCTGTATGGCTGGAACCTGGAGGAGTCCCCCACCGATAATCATTATGGTCTTTTTCATCTCTCTACCCCTGTGTAAAAACTGGCGAGCGTGGGTGTGATTATGTCTCTAAAAAAACATTGCATAGTATATATATAGTATCGGCAAAATAGTCAATAATTATTACCCGTATGAAGGAAATAATACAGTGATGGGTGACGGGGGGAGTCACCCGTTACCCGTCACTGATTCTCAGAAGCCTTTCAAATAAAACTGTTGAAATAACGCTGAGATAGGATACAATTGCATGGCGTATAATAAACACGGGAAAAGGGAATTATGACATCATTCTTGCGTATCATGCGAAAAATATTTCAACCGGTACTCAATGTAGCGGGATATGTACTATATTCAATTTACTGGCCGACGGGTCAATGGCTGCATTCAACAAGGGAGGAGCTGCTTGCCAGGTATGGCAGTAGTGTGAATGACCAGGTTCGGCGTGAGAGTGAAGATATTATGCCCCTGCCTGTCAGCGCGGGGAATGAAACACAACGGGTGCGCCTTGCCTTCGTGGGTGACCTGGAGTTCAGGGATGCCCTGCTGCAAAAGCTGCAGGGAACAGTAGACCGGAAGAAGAGGAATTCTGACGAGGCCATAAGGGACGCCTACAGCACCGTCTTTTCACAAATTGCCCCCTTTCTCAAGGCGGACATCACCTTCGGCAACCTGGAAACCGTACTGGGAAGAAACCTGGGCACCCGGGTTGGAACCCGTGGCAGACGGGACGTGACGCTGCAGGAGATGCCTTCAGAATATGATATATATTATGAAGGAGTATACGGCACCACACCATTCTCATTACACAACAATCATCCCGCCCTGGCACAGTCACTGAAAGATAATGGATTTACCATTGTCAGCACAGCCAACGAGCATATCAGGGACAGGCTCAGTAACGGCATTGACGAAACCATGAACATGCTGGACAACGCCGGCCTGCTGAACGCGGGGACATTCGATTACAACAGCGTGAAGATAATGCGCATGAACGTGCGAAAGGCCATATCTCCATACAGCATAATTAAGGCAAATGGCATCACTTTCGCTTTTTTTGCCTACACCCAGAGGCAGTATCCATTTTTTCCCCGTATAGGGCGGCAGAATCCCTACGGACAGGTGTGCCGGTTTGCCCCCGTGCACAGGTCATGGCGGTATCACGGGTCAATTAATAACTGGATCGCCCATGCCAGGAGGGTAGCCAATGTGGACTGCGTGGTTGTGTCCGCCCATTGGGGTATTGAGCATTCGGGATATATAACCCATAAGCAGAGGCGCTGGGCAAAAAAACTTTGCAACGCGGGGGCGGACATTATAGTGGGGCATCACCCTCATGTGCTGCAGCCTGTTGAGAATATCCGCACCAGGGACGGCAGGGACGCAGTTGTACTGTACAGCCTGGGTAACCTGGTAACCGATAACGAAGAAGCAACCCACAATACCGGGTGTATATATTACCTGGACGTGGTGAAGCATAAAGACAGGCTGTACTTCCCCTTGCGGCGATACCTGCCCACTACTACTGTTGTTGATGAAAAATCACGCATGCCTGTTCGTATTCTGCCGCTGGAGGATATGGGCGAACATGCCCGTGATCACCTGAAGTACGCCTGCCTGATGCTTGGAGATGAGTATTTCACCATACAGGACGGCAGGCTGGTTGACCGGTTGTGCGGGGACAGTCAACAGGGGAACAACGCGGGGAATTGAGAAAATGAGTTGCACTGTTACCACGGATTATGAGTATAGTGGGTTGATTATACGGCAAGTAACGCCGATAAATTAAAATGCAATACTACTACGATCAGGGATAAAAAGAAAGTGGCAGATAGAAAAGTGAACATGAACAGGGTACAGGTTGCGTGCGTAGCATTGCTTGCATGTGCCCTGCTGGTACCGGGAAGGGCCGGGTATAGTGCGGAAACACCATCAGAGCTAAACCGCAGGGGTGTGGAACTTGGACGCCAGGAGAAATACAAAGAGGCCCTGCAGAAATTTGACAGGTCAATCAGCTTATACGATAAATCTTCTGCGCGAACCTTTCATAACAAGGCCTGGGTTCTCGAACTAAAGGGAGAGACCGACGAAGCGATAAAGAATTACGAAGAGGCGGTTCGCCGTAATCCCCTGCAGGTTCCGTCTCATGAACGTGTGGGGTACCTGTACTATACAACCGGGCAGTACGAAAAGGCGGTAACAACAGGTGAATACGTACTGGAAATAGATCCTGATAACAGGGAAGTGGTGAAGTGGTTGTCAGACGCCTACAAGATGAGAATTCAGCAACGCCAGGAAGAACTTCTCGCCAGGAAAGAAAAAGAAAAAAAGGAAGCAGAAAAGCAACCCGCAGCTGAAGAAGAAAAAGAAGCTGAAAAGAAACAGGAAGAACAGAAACGACTGATATATGTCACCTATGATTCGCTTTTCAGGGAGGGCTACTTCTTTGGTGGGGCTGGTTTTGCATATATTAAGGACAACGGAGCCGGACCTGATTATGTGAACATGCTGCACATAAACCTTACCCCCGGCACCAGCTGGGAACTTGATGTGCTCACCGGCAATCCCTACCTCGGCGCCCTGACCCCCGACATGATATCATGGACTGAGCGGGTACAGGTGGTGTATAACCTGGGGGGCTATTCACTGGGCCTGGGTGTGTGGGGAAACCATTATAACAGCGATGATAATTTTGATTCGGGTATCACCATGCACGATTACAAGGGTGGGGCGGTATTCGGATATAATAATGATAAAGTTAATGTCAGGGTTCTTCTGTACCCAAGGCTTTTAATGCGTGACGGTGAAAACTCATCCGGAAGAACATTTGATGCTGATTATTTTGCTTTTTTGTATGAATATACCTTCGATAAATACCTGAGTTATTATACACACATGACAGCGGAAGAGTATTACATATATGATCACCGGGTTCCGGTTTCCAATTATTACGGCATGTATGAACTGGCACTGGGGCTCACCCTTGGCAGGTATGACAAGACCACCGGCGAAAGATTTTTATCGGTTACCGTTGGTATCACCGAAAGGTTGTACATGATGGACCTGCTCAATGACGAGCCATATAAGAATTTCGGGAATGGCCAGGGCTGGTTTGGTATCAATACGGACAAGTGGATGAAGGGAGCCCCTTTCTCGGGTTTCAGGTCGCTGGCACATATCTTTTCTGTGAAGGTTGAAGAGCCTGTATCAAAGTACTTTTTCCTGTACCAGAAGCTCATGTTCGAGGTGGTGGACGGTGCTGAAGACCATCACGAGATTGCCTTACAGATCGGGGTGGGGGGACAGTACTGATTTATGAACATCGATACAGTGTTGCAGTTTACCATTGACGTAACAGCTGATGCCGGCAAGCGTATCATGGGAGGCTTCAGAAATGAGGCAACCAGCATTGAATACAAGAGCAGAACCAACCTGGTGACAAGTGTTGACAGGGAGTCAGAGGATTTCATCTTCTCAACCATACAGGACAAATACCCATCCCACACCATTATCGCGGAGGAGGGCAGCCGGCAGGATGCACCTGGTGAGTACGTCTGGTATATTGACCCCATAGACGGGACAAACAATTTCGCCCATGGAATACCGCATTTCTGCGTTTCGGTAGGGCTTTTCTCGAGAGAGGATAACAGCATGGTATGCGGGGCAGTATATAACCCGTGTTCAGGGGAGATGTTCTCTGCCCGAAAAGGGGGCGGGGCATACATGGGAAGTACCCCCATTACGGTTTCAACCACTGACGACCTTGGTATATCCATCCTTGCCACGGGGTTTCCCTACGATAAAGAGAACAGCGAAACCAATAATCTAAGGGAATTTAACATGTTTCTCCCCAGGCTGCAGGGTATACGCCGCATGGGGTCAGCGGCACTTGACCTTTGTTACGTGGCGTGCGGACGTTTTGACGGCTACTGGGAGCACAGCCTCAGCCCATGGGACATCGCTGCCGGGGCCATTATCGCCATGGAAGCGGGGGCCACGGTGACACGCTATGACGGGTCCCCCTTCGATCCGGAAATACCACAGCTGTGTGTCTCAAACGGCTTGATTCACCCCCGCATGCTGAATATACTGGCTTCCATTCACGGCTAAACCAGCCTTTTTCGGAAGCTTTATACTCATTTCACGAACATCATTCTTAATCCATTTTTGCGGAAAACCATGGATTGGTTCAGAATTTTTAGAAGATGCTTTAATTTGTTTGCGGGATGGCCGATACTTGTATAGAATACAAATCTGTAGAGGGTGATCTCAATGCGAAGAAAACTGCTTATTGTTATATTGGTGTGCGCACTACCGGCTTTGCTTTTTTCACAGGAAAAGAAAAAGGCAGGCGATCAGCATATTCCCATCGGGGCACAGTACAGCAACAGCTTTGAAATATCGGATATTTATTTTAACCGGCGTATTGATACAACAGGTAAGGGTGAACTGCTGGAAGTGGAGATGGTTATAAAAAACCTGACCGACGACCCAATGGACCTGTATGTGCATGTTATCGCAACATATGAAAGAGAAGAAAAAACAAGGTCCAGTTTCGAGATGCCCATACCGGAAAAAGAAAGAATCAGGTCTTTTGTTCCCTTCCCGGGGGACAAGGCTGATTACCAGTATCCACACCCGGAAAAAGCCGATGCAACAATGCTGAAGAAAGCACCAAAAAATCCCACCTCAGGGGTAAACCCTGATACGGGAAAGCCCTATAACCTTGAAAGCAAGCTGCTGATCAGGACCTACCACCTGAGTGAATACAGGACTAACTATTTCTTTTTTAACGAGGTAACCGTACTGGTATATGATAATGAAGGAAAGCCGGTATTCAGACAATTGTACGAGATAGAAGGCAGACGTTATTAAAAATAATTAATATGAATATTTTAAAAAGGCTCCCCAATCGGGGAGCCTTTTGTATGCAGGATATTTAAATGAATTTCTTTGACCTGAGAGCGCCTATGACAATTTCAGAGATTTCATCAACACTTAACCTGGCCACGTTTATGGTTAGATCATAAGAGCTGGGATTTCCCGCATCAAACTTGATGTATTGTGTGAGAAAATCGTGACGTTCCCTGTCTTTCTGATCAACAAGCTTTTCTGCTTCCTGTTTATCCCGGATATCCTTCAGCTGCATTATTTCCTGTACACGGTAATTATAGGGTGCCACCAGTCTCAGGTGAATTCCAAAACGCAGGCCCCTGGTGATCACCACCCCGGCCCGGCCCACGATGATTGAACGACCGTGAATGGAAAGGGACCGGATTGTTTTTGCAAGTTTCTTGTATACAGCCACCTGTGGAGGGAGGTCGGTAAGCATGCTTCTGAAGAGTTCGTTCATCTCTTCCCTTCGCCTGGTGTCAACAGTTTCGATAATTGTTTCGGAAATTTTATGTTCTTCTACAATTTTATTTATAATATCTTTATCGTAAAAATGCCAGTTATCCAGGTTCTCTATCTTATTCAGTTCTTCTGTAAGTGTTTCAGCAATCTTGATGGCATTGCATCCGTATTCACGGGAAATCGTGATAAAGGGACGGGGTTCATCAGGGGTTTCTTCGGCTTTTTTGCGTGATGATTCCCAGACTTTTAACTGCTGCTGTACCCACCTGTTCAGTGTAGACTCTTTTACCATGCTACCCATAATATAACTCCTTATAGTCCATGATAGTAATATAATATACCATATGAAAAATGTGTTAGAATATGTGTATGAACAAAAAACTCGACATTGTAGTGCCCTTAGTACATGTGTATAATGGGTAGTATTTTTATCAATGATTTTACAACATAATCATAAGTTTTTTACATTTATATATAATTTTTCAGTATTTCAAGAACCGCCTCATCTATAGTTGCGTACCTGGATTTTATTGTGGCATAAAGGCTGTTTACCTGTGGATTATCGTGAAAATGAGACAGGTACCTGAAAAGACCTGTTCTTCGTCCGATGATAAATTTTTCCCTGTCCTCACGGGGCATGGCAAAGAAACTGTCTATCTTGCCCAGCATCACGTCCCTGTCTTCGGGAAATTTTCCCTCTATGTCTTCAAGCAGGTTCATCATGTGATCGCTTAACAACTGGCTGGTTATATCCTGGCAGTGCTGGATAAAAAGACGAATCTCTGCGATTTTTTCCTCCTCGGTAAGAGGTGTCCACTCCTCTGCTTCCATCATCTGGTTTAGGGGAGTATCGGGGAGGGGGACGGTGCTTCGAATCCTGATAAAGGTGGGGTTAACGGCCCGTACCACCTTCGCGGATTCAATGGCGTTCTCCTCCATGTGTTCCTTTCCGCCGATTCCCGGCATGTAGTAAAAGGACAGGTCAAAACCGGCCTGTACCGCTTTTTGACCCGCGTCAATTAATTCCTGCTGGGTGACACCCTTTTGTATGCGTTCAAGAACGGCATCAGATCCGGATTCCATTCCCAGGTGCAGCCGGGACAGTCCCGCCTGTCGTAATTGCTGCATCTCTTCGGCGGATTTTTTGCTGATGGTTTTTGCCCTGGCATAGGTGGTAATTCGTTCAACCGATGGGAATTTCTGTTTTATATGGGTAAGTATCTGGATTACCTGGTCTGTTTTCAAGATGAGTGAGTCGGCATCCTGCAGAAACACTGATTTCATGCCGTGCTGCAGCCAGAAGGCAACCTGGTTGTAGTAAAAGGGGGAGGCAGAATCACCCATGGCCGCCTCTTGCAGAATCTTTTCGGTGATGAGCATGTCGTCACCGTATGTACGTGCCGTACTCAAAATACGGCCGGCTATGTTGTGAATGGCATCAATGTCTGATATAATCTCTTCAACGCTTCTGCGTGAGAATTTTTCACCCTTGTAGGTATGACAGAAACGGCAGCGGTTCCACGGGCAGTTCCTGGTTACCCTGATAAGTACGCTGAATGCTTCACTGGGGGGCCTGATGGGGCCAAGTTCAAAAGTGTTGTCCATTGATCACTCCTCGAATTATATGTTTGACATATCACCGGCACTGCGGTGACTGGTATATTCAAAATTAATTTGACACGGGCCGTGTAATGCAAAATAGTTTAGCCCGTGACTATACTTTACCACGGAGACACAAAGTTACAGAGAATTATATGTGCTACACTATGTGAAGTACTGTACGTATCAAGTGAACTAATAATCCAGGATAAAAAAAAATGAGTGAAGAGACAAGTGACCTGATCCGCCAGAGGGTGGAAAAAGTAAGTGACATGCGTGAAAAGGGGATTAATCCATATCCCATCCGATATAAGAGGACGCATTTTTCCGCCAATATCATGGCTGATTTTGATGATGAGAATCCAGTGGATGTCAGTATAGCGGGACGTATCAAGTCTAAGCGGGTTATGGGTAAGGCTTCTTTTGCCCACCTTGAAGACAGGCTTGGCACCATACAGATGTACGCCCGGCGTGATACGCTGGGTGAAGAGAAATACTCGTTATTTAAGACTTTTGACCTGGGTGATATCATCGGTGTTTCGGGGAAGACCTTCAGAACCAAACAGGGTGAGATTACCGTAGAAGTGCACGACGTGGTGATGCTTGCCAAGTGTATTCGCCCCCTGCCGGTAGTGAAAGAGAAAGACGGGCAGGTATTTGACGAGTTTGCCGACCAGGAACTCCGGTACCGGCAGCGATACGTTGACCTTATAGTAAACCCGAAGGTTCGGGAGGACTTTCTTCTGAGAAGCCGCATCGTTTCAGGGATTCGCTCCTTTCTTATGGAGAAAGGCTTTGTCGAGGTGGAAACCCCCATGATGCAGGCCATTCCAGGTGGAGCAGCGGCCCGTCCATTTATTACCCATCACAATACCCTTGATATGGACCTCTACCTCAGGATTGCCCCCGAACTATACCTGAAACGCCTGATCGTGGGTGGGTTCGAGAAGGTATTTGAATTAAACAGGAATTTCAGAAACGAGGGGATATCCACCAAGCATAATCCCGAGTTTACCATGGTGGAATTATACCAGGCCTATGCCGATTATCATGACATGATGGAGCTGTGCGAAACCATGATCGCTACCATAGCTGAAAACATCACCGGGAGCACGGTAATAACCTACCAGGGAGAAGAGATAGACCTTACCCCTTCATGGAAACGGGTAACCTTCATTGAAATTATAAAACAGTATACCGGCCTTGACTTTTCTACAATCTCTACGCCGGAAGAAGCTTACAGGGCAGCCGAAAGCAAGGGATTAAAACCTGAAGAAGGGCTGTCTGTCTGGGCCGTGGCAAACGAGGTATTTGAAGAACTGGTTGAATCAAAGCTGATACAGCCAACCTTCATAATGGATTACCCGAAGGAGCTCTCACCCCTTGCCAAAAGCAGTGATGAGAACCCTGATTTCGTGGAACGATTTGAGCCCTATATTGCCGGAAGGGAGATCGGGAACGCCTTCAGCGAACTGAACGATCCCTTTGACCAGAGGGCCCGTTTCGAGGAACAGGTGAAGATGCGTGAAGCCGGTGATGACGAGGCACAGATGATGGACTACGATTACATCAATGCCCTCGAATACGGCATGCCGCCGGCAGGGGGCATGGGTATCGGAATTGACAGGCTGGTGATGCTGTTCGTAGATACCCCGTCCATCAAGGACACCATACTGTTTCCGCTTCTTCGGCCTGAAAGCCAGTAATACCGAGAGTTAAAAGAATTACCACGGAGGCACAGAGATACAGAGGAAGGATCTTTTTAGCTGTCTTAATGTCACAGTATAGCAGTATGGCAGTTGAAAATGTATCCAGCCAAACATATCACCTCTGTCTCTCTGTGCCTCCGTGGTTAAACTAATGGATATTAATAATAATTATTTACCGGGAGGACGGTGTGGTTGTACGGTATAGCAGGGAAAAATATGGACTGCATGTGCACAGGTTTATGTATGACTGGGTTCTCTCGTGGGCTGATTCGGGGGTTGGGGCATGGGCTCTTTTCTTCCTGGCCCTGGCGGAATCGTCGTTTTTTCCAATTCCTCCCGATGTGCTGCTTATTGCCCTGGTGCTGGGCAGAAAAAACAAGTTCATACTCTACGCCTCACTATGTTCTATCGCCTCCATAATCGGGGGGCTGGGTGGATACGGTATCGGTCACCTGCTCTGGTACGCCGGTTCGGGGTATTCACCGGTAGCGGAGTTCTTCTTCACCTACGTGCCCGGGTTTGACGAGGCTGCTTTTCTTACCGTCAGTCAGTGGTATAACCAGTTCTCTTTCTGGATAGTGTTCACCGCCGGCTTTACCCCCATTCCCTACAAGGTAATCACCATTACCGCGGGGGTGGCTTCTATTAACCTCCCCATGTTCATGATCGCATCGATAATCAGCAGGTCACTGCGGTTTTTCCTGGTTGCCGGGCTGATCTGGAAATTCGGTGCCCCCATACGTGATTTCATCGACCGCAGGTTTAACCAGCTTTCCATACTCTTTGTTGTTCTGCTGGTTGGGGGATTCGTGGTTATTAAGTATGTAGTGTGAGTGAGAAGTGAATTGTGATGGGTGAACAGTTCACTTCTCACTCATCACAACGCACTGTGCGAATTCACATTTGAATTGACAAACTTCCCGTAAATTTGTATTACATTATCAGTAATGTGCTATTATGTGTAATAATATTAGAAAATGGCAACCACAGAGACACAGAGTTACAGAGAAAGGATTTTTTAGCTGTCTTAATGTCACATCATAGCAGTGTGGTAGTTGAAATAGTATACAGCTACCAGGTATGCAACAGGAAAACATATCCCCTCTGTATCGCTGTGTCTTCGTGGTGAAATTATTATTTCGTTAAATGTACGCAATAGAAAAATGGATCAGAAAACGGAGGATTGAGGAATGAAGATATTTATCGACAGTGCTGATGTTGATGAGATACAGCAGGCATATAAGTGGGGGGTGATTGACGGGGTTACTACCAATCCTTCTCTTATCAAGAAAGCGGTAGACCGCAGGGTTGGCGATGGGAAAAAACTGGACATGAAGGGCTACGTGGCCCAGATACTTGAGATGTCAAAGGGCAACCCGGTAAGTCTTGAGGTAACTGAGCGAAGCGCGGAAGGGATGATCGCCCAGGGGAAAAAACTCTTCGAGATGTTCAACCCTATCGCGCAGAATGTGAATATCAAGATCCCGGTAAATCCCGCGCTGACTGATGACGAAGAGAGCCACTTTGATGGAATAAAAGCTATACGGTCACTTGCCGAGGATAACATCCCGGTTAACTGTACGCTGGTATTTACCCCTGAACAGGCACTTCTTGCAGCCAAGGCGGGAGCCACCTTTGTGAGTCCCTTCGCGGGAAGGGTGGATGACCTTTTACGGAAGAATGCCGGCATGTCTTTTGAAAAGTCGGATTATTATCCCGCAGAGGGGCATGATACAGAGGCCGGTCTTTTACATGATGACGGGGTTCTTTCCGGGATAGACCTGGTGCGGCAATGCGTGGATGTACTGGATTATTACGGGTTCGAAACCGAGGTTCTGGCCGCATCCCTTCGAAATCCACGGCAGGTACGTGAAGCGGCACTGGTGGGAGCGGATATCGCAACCCTTCCATTTACCGTTATACAGGGAATGCTGAAGCATGTGAAAACCTTTGAAGGTATGAATAGTTTCATGAATGACATTGTCCCCGAATACGCGGAACTATAATTTTCGAAATTCAGGCTTTTGGAGTTATCCTTACGATAACAGGGAGATTGTAAAAATCCGGGGATACAAAAAAAATTGTGTATACGAATTGTCGTGTCAATATGACACATATATATTAATAGTGAGAAAGATACTGCATAGTATGTACGTACATGTTACATAGGTATTTTGTAAGCAGGAGTTTGGGCAGATGTCACAAAAATACGGTAACAATTCCGGCACAGGGATTCAAATAGAAGAGAATACCAGGGTAAAGAAGCCGAAGATGTACAGGGTTGTTCTGCACAATGACCATTATACAACAATGGATTTTGTTGTGGAGGTGCTGGTGAAGATTTTCAAAAAGCAGCCGGCAGAGGCAACCGGGATAATGCTGGAAGTGCATAACCGTGGAAAAGGGTTATGCGGGGTGTTTACCTACGATATAGCATTAACCAAGGTTTCCCAGGTTCACCAGATGGCCCGGGCCCGGGAGTTCCCGTTGAAATGCAGTGTTGAAGAAGCTTAATAAAGACAGGTAGTACGAATGGAAATAAGTGAAGATCTGAACCAGATATTGATGTCAGCCTTTAACGAGGCAAAGAAGAGAAAACATGAATACATGACACCGGAGCATGTGCTGTATGCCTCTCTATTTTTCAGGGAGGGAAGGGAGATCATCGAGGAATGCGGGGCCAATGTTCAGCAGTTAAAAAAGAACCTTGAAACCCACTTTACCGAATATATCCCCGAAGCCGTGGAAGCCGAACCGGTGCAGTCCATAGGATTTCAGAACGTGCTTGAACGGGCCATATGGCATACCAATTCGGCGCAGAAAAGCGTGCTGGATTTCGGGGACATACTGGTGTCCATTTTCGACGAGAAAGAATCATTCGCGTCGTACTTTTTGGCACGTGAAGGCATTACCAGGTTAGACCTTTTAAATTTCATCTCCCACGACATATCGGTACTTGACAGCGATTACGATGAACTGTCCGGTGATGAACTTGAAGATGATGACCTGTACGATGACGAGTATGACGTGGACAGGAGCAAGGTACTTGAATCATTTACCATGGAGCTCACCGAGCGGGCTGCCGAAGGGTTGATGGATCCCCTTATCGGACGGGAGGACGTTCTTGAAAGAACAGTGCAGGTATTGTCACGACGGCTGAAGAACAACCCGGTGCTTGTTGGCGATCCCGGCGTGGGGAAAACCGCCATTACCGAGGGTCTGGCGCAAATGGTGGTTGCAGGCAACGTTCCCGTCCGCCTCAAGGACGTGAAGATTTATTCACTGGATATGGGGGCCCTTCTGGCAGGTACCCGTTTCAGGGGGGATTTCGAGGAACGTCTGAAGCGGGTTATAGCCGAGTTGAATAAAAAAGAGAATGTTATTCTTTTCATAGACGAGATACATACCATCGTGGGTGCCGGCGCTGTTTCCGGCGGGTCGATGGATGCCTCTAATATACTGAAACCCGCGCTGGCATCGGGCACCATCAGGTGTATCGGGACAACAACCTATGATGAATACAGGAAGTTTTTCGAGAAGGACGGGGCCTTAACCCGGCGATTTCAGAAAATCGAGATATCCGAACCCACCTATGATGAAACCATAGACATATTAAAGGGACTGCGGGAGCGCTACCAGGAGTTTCATGCAGTACGCTACAGTGACCGCGCCCTTGAAACGGCGGTGGAACTTTCAGACAGGTTTATCAATGACCGGCACCTGCCGGACAAGGCAATCGACGTGCTGGATGAATCAGGAGCTTACGCCAGGATGCTGGCACCAGGGGATGATGAAACAATACTTGAGATAACCGAGCAGGATATTGAAAGGGTTATTTCACGGATTGCCAAGATCCCTGAAAGAACGGTGTCATCTGCCGAGATCGAGAGGCTCCAGGAGCTGGGAGCAGATCTCAGTGAAAAGATATACGGCCAGGCAACAGCAGTGGACAAGGTGGTGGACGCCATCAAGCGTTCACGTGCCGGCTTCAGGGAAGGGGACAAGCCTATAGCCTCCTTCCTCTTCGTTGGCCCTACCGGCGTTGGGAAAACCGAGCTTGCCCGTCAGCTTTCCGCCCACATGGGTGTGGAGCTTATCAGGTTTGACATGAGTGAATACCAGGAGAAGCACACGGTGGCCCGTCTTATCGGGGCCCCTCCCGGCTACGTTGGATACGAAGAGGGGGGACAGATGACCGAAGCCGTTCGGAAACATCCCTATGCCGTTCTGCTTCTTGACGAAATTGAAAAGGCACACCAGGACATCTTCAATACACTGTTGCAGGTGATGGATTACGCCACCCTCACTGATAATACCGGCAGGAAAACTGATTTCAGAAATGTTATCCTCATCATGACATCCAATGCAGGCGCCCGTGATATCGGGAAGCGTAAACTGGGGTTTGAGGGAGCAGAGATGAAACAGGACGCGGTTGACACTGAAGTTGAACGTCTCTTCTCACCGGAATTTCGAAACAGGCTGGACAGCGTTGTCTACTTCAACAATCTTGATGACGATATTATGATCCAGATCGTGAAGAAAACAGTTGGAGAATTCCAGGAAATACTTGCGCAGAAGAAGGTGGACCTGCAGCTGACAGAAGAGTGTTACCAGTGGCTTGCCAAAAAAGGGTATTCTCCCAACTTCGGCGCCCGTGAGGTGGCCAGGCTTGTGCAGGACAAGATTAAATCCTACTTCGTGGACGAGGTTCTCTTTGGAAACCTGAAGGAAGGCGGCAAGGCAGTGGCCGACATCGAGAACGATGAAGTGGTGATCCGCATTGTGAATTAGTGTTGCCCTATGCCGGTATTCAGATTAAACGATGAGCCCCTTTTCCCCCCGGTTGAACTCTCATCCCCCGAGGGTATAATCGCAGTAGGGGGAGACCTTTCGCCGGAGCGCCTGCTTGCGGCGTATTCAAGCGGGATCTTCCCGTGGTATTCAGATGATCAGCCCATTCTCTGGTGGTCACCCGATCCCCGGTTCGTGCTTTTACCCCGGCAGCTTCATGTTTCCCGCTCGCTGCGAAGGGCCATGAATAAGCAGCCATTTACAATAACATATGACACCAATTTCGAGGGAGTGATCAAGGGGTGCAGTCTTCCCCGGCATGACGGCTTTGGCACCTGGATCACCCATGATATGCAGGAGGCCTACCTGCGGCTGCATCACCTGGGATATGCCCATTCGGTAGAGGCATGGGAGGGTGAGAAGCTTGCGGGGGGTATGTATGGCGTGTCACTGGGAAGCTGTTTTTTTGGTGAATCGATGTTTACACGGGTAAGCAACGCCTCCAAGATAGCCCTTGTGACCCTGGTTGAGGCACTCATGGAAAAAAATTTTACCCTTCTTGACTGCCAGGTGTATACCGAAAATCTTGACCGTTTTGGTGCAGTGCACATGCCACGGGTGGATTTCCTGGACATCCTGGCAAAGGGAATAAAGGCCCCCACCCTGCGGGGAAACTGGGGAGAGCTTCTTACCCGCTGAAAATACTGGTATCAAGCATCTGGTAGTCATTGAAGGCGGTACGCATGCTGGCGTAGATGTTCAAGAGGGCGGTGATAACCGTGGCAGTGAAGATGGCGATCATGATGGCAACCTGGTACTTGATGGCAACGGTGGGGTCAGAGCCCCCCAGAATCTGCCCTGTCATCATGCCGGGCAGTGAAACCAGGCCAAGGGTTGCCATGGTGGAAAGTGTTGGGGCCAGTGCCGGTTTTATGGACTCCTGCATGAAAGGGCGGGCCGCCTCGTGCAGTGATGCCCCCATGAGAAGAAAGGTCAGGTATTCTTTTTCGTTTTTCCGTATGGTGGTGTAAAATCTTTCAAGTGATATCACGTTGGCCCTGAGACAGTTACCAAGTATCATGCCGCTGATAGGGATGAGGTAACGTGCGTCATAGACGGGATCAGGCCGTATGGCCAGCAGCACAAAAAATGCGATAATGACCGAGCCGCCGGTAAAAAGACCAAGAAACACGGGGACGAAGAATTTCTTTACCCTGAGTCCTGAACCGGTAATAATGTTTATGTTGGCCGCCACCATCATGACCAGTATCCAGAGCAAATTCAGCCAGATGCTGTTGAGGGCGAATATAACCTCAAGATATACCGCCACGAAGGCGAGCTGAATGGTCATTCGCACAGCGGCGGTAAGTATTGTTTTGGTAAGTCCTGCATTCAGAAAATGGAGTATAAGTACCGGCAGCAGCAGAAGCAGGTAAAAGGCCCCCATCCATTGAAAACTTATATCAATTGTCTGCATGTGCTATTATCCTCCGCGTTAATGTCATGATAATTCGTCAAGGTGCCGGCGAAAATCTTCAACGGGCTCTACCGTTCCCCCTTTTACATGGTAGAAGCTGTCACACATGGAAAGCCAGTCGGGATCGTGGGAGATCGAGAGAACGGTAAAATTGTTGCGGCTGAAAAGCTTCAACACCGCCTTTTTGCTGGTCATGTCAAGTGAAGAGGTTACCTCGTCTAGAATGAAGACCTCTTTTTTTTGAAGAAGTTCCCGTGCAATGGCAACCCGCTGTTTCTCCCCACCGGAGATGACGGAGACATCCTTTTCAAGTATTGACAATGGAAGATCAAGAGAATCAAGGACGAGGGATATGTGTTCCTCACCGGGTCTGGGTGCTGTCTGTGCCTTGAAGGTGAAGGGTAAAAGAAGAGCCTCGCGGGTAGTTCCGGAACCCAGCACCGGCTCCTGGCCGATGTAGGAGACCTCCCTGCGCAGCTTGCTGACGGTGTGTGAATTCACGGTGAAGCCGTTAAACCGGATGATACCGGAAGAAGGAATTCGTGCACCCATAAGGGCAAGCAGGATGGTTGACTTGCCCGAGCCGGATTTACCGAAAAGGGCTGTTTTCTGGCCGGCATGTACATGCAGGGTTACGTCATGGATAATTGTGTCATTTCCCGCGGTAACGGTAACTGAATCGAAGGTTATCATGCTTATTCTCCAATACGGTTTTTCGTGGCATTACCCAAAAGCGGGGGAGAATAGCCGATACCCGTATACTTTTTCGCGGTGAACCTGGTATAGGTTATACGGGGATAGCCGGACAGCGCGGCGTGAATAATATCAAACATAATGGCTGTTGAGAATGATGCTACCAGTACTACCCCGATGCTGATGCCGCCGGTGGCCAGCACGGTATTAAGAGAAAGGGGACGTTCAACAAAAAAATCCTGTATCCATGTGACGGAAAGCCAGCCATACACCACCAGCATGATACTTGTGGCAGAATAGCCGCAATAGATCATCCATTTGCCCCTGGCGATGGGTATACCTTTGAGGGGACGGATGATACATTCAGCAAGGCGGGGTATCAGCCAGTCTGAAAAGACATGCAGTCGTTCCATGAGACGCCGGATAAAAAGAAAGGTGATAACGCTTCCTGCCAGGGCTGATGAAGAGGCGAAGGATACGAAAAACATGATTGAAGCAGCCAGAATCAGCAAAAGGCACAGCATACTACAGAGAAACGAAAAAACACCGGCGGTCACCAGGCCGCTGATGGTTGATGCCAGCATGGAGGCGGTAAAGAGCTTTACTGTTTTTTCAAACATTCCCAGGTATTCATCGGGGTCACGTACGAAGAATTCCCATTCGTCTTCATAGGCCCCTTCACCCGGGGCGCCGAAATCCCTGTAAACTGAATGAAAATAATTTTCATCACCCTTTTCACGGCGGGTATCCCCGTGATATCGTGTCCAGATTGCGTGATACGCTTCTCTGCGTGAAGTGTCGGTAAGTATTTCGTATGCTTCACGTATAAGCACAAAAGCGGCATAGTTGGAGGGGTCATCACTCACATCAGGATGGGTTTTCCTGGCAAGGGAACGAAAGGCTGTCTTGATGGTATCCGTATCTGCATCCGGAGGTACATCAAGTATTCGATAGTAATCTTTGAAAAGAATGTCCTGTCCCATTATCGCTGGCCCGTCTCCCGGTATGTGGATAGGGGTATATTCACCCGTATGAAAGAATTTGTCAACTTATTGGTAAATGGGGGGCTGAGGAAGGGGCAAAGGCGGACATGAAGACAAAAGGCGGCATAGCACTTACCGGGATTGTAACTATCCTGGCAATGATCCTGGTGCTGGCATAAGGGGAAAGTACCCGCAGGCGCGTATTATAACGCGCCTGAAAGAGCCAGGGTGAATGCCTTGTTCACCATCAGAAAATGTAAGACTGCCCCCAGCAGAACGAAAAGGTGAAATAACTCGTGAAAGCTGAACAGACCTGGTTTGATGAGAGGCCTCTTTATAGCGTAAATAATGGCGCCGGTTGTAAAGGCGATACCGCCGGAGAAAAGGTAAAACAGTGACTGCGGCGACATGGTATGAATGATCTCCTTTATGAGAATAATAGCCATCCACCCCATCATAAGATACATCAATGTATACAGTATTCTTGGTGCGTTCACGTAAAAAACCGTTAAGAAGAAACCTGCCAGCACTATGGCCCACTGGGCCGCGATTATGCCGACCTGAAGGTATCCATCAAGGTAAAAAAAGCAGACCGGGGTATAGGTTCCGGCTATCATGACGAAAATTGCCACGTGGTCGATTTTTCTCCACACCGAATTTTCGTTTTCATGCTTTTTGTTGGCGTGATAGAGGGAGCTTGCCGTGAAAAGAAAAGTCACGGATATCCCGTATATTATAGCGGTGGTAAGGTATGTGGCATCTGTTACTGTTTTCCAGATTAATGCTGCCGTACCCACCGCGGCGGCAATCGCACCTGCAAGATGAGAGTAGAATGAGAATCTTTCGCCTGGTAATATTGTCATCGCAAAACCTTTTAGAATTAAATGTATGTGATCAGCTGCCATGCAAACAAGACATATGTCAAAGAAAAAACATACCAGCCCATCTCCTGTATACCGACAGGTATGCGCAATATTTGGTTGCAAAAAGTTTTCTGTTACGGTTAAAATTATAATTATGGAGGTGCGTGCATGGAAGCAAAAAGAGTAAGTGACAGCAGTGTTACAGTCATTCAACAGATGATGCATGAGGATGCAAACCTGTATGGGAATGTTCATGGTGGTACTATCATGAAGCTTGTGGACAATACCGCGGGAATCGTGGGAGTGAGGCATTCGGGAAGACAGATGGTTACGGCATCCATTGATCGTCTTGATTTTCATAATCCCGTATTCGTTGGTGATCTGCTTCGCATCACCGCCAGTGCCAATTACGTGGGCAGTACATCAATGGAGATCGGGATACGCATTGAGGCAGAAGACTATAAAACCGGTAAGGTGCGGCATACCGCATCAGCTTATATGACCTTCGTGGCGCTTGACGAACGGGGAAAGCCGGTGAAGATTCCGCCCCTGGAAAGTGTAACAGAAGATGAAAAGCGTCGTAATAAAGAAGCAGTTGAAAGAAGAAAAAACAGGCTGGAAGAGAAGGGAAATGAAGATTGATGACAGGATTAAGGAGATTATGAAATGACCGAGTACTGCGTAATATACTGCACCGTATCATCAGAACAGGAGGGACGGGTAATCTCTGACTCACTTGTGCAGAAAAACCTTGCCGCATGTGTAAACATGATAACCCCGGTACGTTCATTGTATACATGGAAAGGAGAAACCTGTGATGATGAGGAGAGGTTACTAATCATAAAAAGCAGGGTATCAATATTTGAAATGGTGCGTAATGATATTCGTTCTCATCATTCATATGATGTGCCGGAAATTATCGCAATACCAATACTTGCGGGGGATGATCAGTACATGAAATGGATGGATGAAAATATTGTACGATAGGAATTTAGAAGGCATTAATAAAAAATTCCGTACTTTTGGTACGGAATTTATATATAATTGTTTCAGCGAGGTTATCACTGAAACATGCTATACCTTAAAGTATAGTACACATATGAAAAGTCAACAAAAAAACAAACAAAATACAGAAAATATTTTATAAACCGAAAAATATTTTTTTCTTTTTTGGTTTAGTAGTCATATCCTGTGGCTTTTTGTCATCGATGACGCGAAACTTGTCCGGGTTTTCCATGGAGTCAATCTTGGCCAGAAGAACCCTGATAATATGTACAAGGTATTCCTCTTTTTTGTTCATCTCGTGAAGAATTTCATTTTTATTGTCTTCCATTTCGTTCTTGAGATTCTTCTCGATGTCACGGAGCTTCGAGTATACTCCCATGTCTACAACTGTTGAATCATGTTCATACATAATTAATCCTTCAAATGGTCGGCATTGTCTTTCAATATTTTGTTACATTACAAATATAGCAAAGATTGATCATTAATCATGAAAAATACAGCATAACGGGTAATGACGGGTAATATAAAAAATGTTTGCTATTGAGAAGTAAGGTATGTAAGAATGAATGTATTAAGAATAAAACAGGAGGGTATGATGAAATCATATATAATCTGTATATTTTCATTTTCATTGATAGTATTCGGTGGATGTTCCATGGGGCAGCCGAAAAACTGTGACAAAGGCAATTGTATCGACGGGGAAGGAACATCTGTATATGAAAATGGACAATATATCGGGTCATTCCAGGAAAAGAAACGTGATGGCCAGGGTGTCTATAAATGGGAATCCGGTGACGTTTACAAGGGGAATTACGAGGATGGCGAACGTGAAGGGCAGGGTGAGTATATATGGAAAAGTACTGCCAGGTATACCGGTATGTGGAAAGATGGGAAACGAAATGGTGAAGGTACATATATATGGCCGGATGGATCAAGGTATACCGGGCAATGGAAGGATAACCAGCGTCATGGAAAAGGTGTATATACCTTTCCGGATGGAACCACAATTGAGGGGCAGTGGGAAAACGATAAATACAAGGGTGAATAACTGCATTGCGATTCTGTAAACAGGGGCAACCCCGCTGTATACTACGCAGGAGGAAAGTAATTTTGAAAAAGAGACTGGGAATGTTTTTTATTATTTTAATGGTATCTATACCCCTGGTTTTATTAGCACAGGGAAAGGTTCAGGTGAAAAAATCAAGAAGCTCACCCATTAATGGCCAGGTAACATTTGACCATACCATACACAGGAAAAACGGGGTAGTAAAATGTGTAACCTGCCATCATGTTGGGAAGCCGGGACGATCGTGTGCTGATGCGGAATGTCATTTGGACAAGAAAAATGGCGGATTCAACGCCATTCACCAGACATGCCTGGGATGTCACCGAACGAAGAAGGGGAAAGCTCCAATTGTGTGCACACAGTGCCATAAATAAATTTATAAAGGCCTGTAATGATTTCAGGGGATGTCAATGTGCCGACATCCCCTTCTTGCAGGTACTACCCGTGGAGAATTAAAAAGACAATATGCCTGGAATTGTAACACATCACCGTGCGGGCCATGAAGTTATACGGTATCTTCCGAAAAAGAAAAAGAGCAATTACCTGACCCGTATGCTGCGTGTCCGTTTTTCTGATGCCGCATTTCGCAACGCGGCTTTTTTTGGTATGCTGGGACCAAATATATTTGATTACCTGCCCTGTAACAGGGGAAACCTTTTCTGGGGAAGCAACCTTTCCTTTCTTCTGCATGGGGAGGGGGGACAGGATGCGATGTCCGCCATGGCCCGCGCAGTAAAAGAGAACAGGGACACAGGAACCACCTGGAACAACCTTCAAAGGGGCTACATCTATGGGTATTTTGCTCACCTTCTCACGGATGCTGTTTTCCATCCCTATATCTATTACTGGTCAGGATTTCCGTCGAATGGCGATGCGGGGGAAAGGCGGTTTTACCGTGAACAACACCTGATGCATGAATATAATATTGACCGGTACATGGAATTTCATTATGAAACCGACAACTATGCATTCAGGCTGGAGGATATGCTGCCACCTGCCAGTAAGGCTAAACGAAAAGAAATGATACGACCGGTAAAGTCCATTATGCTTCACGCATTACATGAAGTGTATCCCCGGGAATACAAAAAAATTGTCTGGAAAGCGGGAAAAGAAACGGGTAATGTGGATGGGGACAGCATGGGTATACTAGACCTGGTTCCCAATGCGGTTCGGGCTGTGTACCGGTTGAAACACAGTAAGCGGCCATGGCTTGTGGATGGTTTAAAGAATATTCGAAGGAATTTTCCGTTATATAGCGATTTTATTGTGCAATATCCAGATCCCAGGAGAATTGAAAAGCATGTGTTGAATCTTCACCGGGAACGATGGTTTTACCCGGCAGGTGATAACGGGCTTCATTATGAATCGATAGAAGATCTGCTGAGAAAAAGCAGGGACTTGATCATTGATTACCTGGAAAAACTTGAATATTACCTTATGCCTGACACTGAAGATACATTTACTACAATAATGGATCTACTACCCGACGCATTATCCGGAACCGCGGGAAGGGGGGCAGGTGATATGACCCAGCAGAATCCCCATAAACTGCGTTACTGACGAATTATCCTGCAACAGAATGAAATCTATTTAAGGTCTTTCACTGTAGTATTGAAATGCTGCCGCGCAATTTTTTTTATTTCGTCAGCGGAAAGATCTTTTACACTGGATGGCTTCTTTATATACATATTGTTACCAGTATGCTGTGCAATGAATTTAAGGAAATTGGAAGCAGCTATGCGGTGAGGGTTTATTGCATTATAATCAAGATAGCTGTACATAACCGCCAGTCCCAGGTATGGATTATAAAACACGGTGCTGGAGAGGGCGAGTTCTTCACCGGTTACCTGGTCGTATATATCATAATGGTTATTCAGTATCTTGTGTGTTAATTCATGAATTTCAAAAAGCCGCCATATTTCACTTTTAATATCCTTCTTGCCTGTAAAGGCGTGTTTGAGGCAAAATCGAATTTCTTCAGAGACGTGTGCGCCAACGAAAAACATGGAATTAACCGACTTTCCCTGGAGTACTTTCCTGGCAATAATGTAATCATTATGTACCTCTTCGGGATTGATATATATCATGTCAAAGTAAAAAGTTGAGTTGCTTGTTGAAAATTCATCGTAATATATGAAAGGCTGGATGTTGTATATGCGTTCACTTATGTTGAAAAGAGGATGGGCAATATTAACAGGGGTCTTTTTCCCAAAAATGCAATAATCAAGCACTACACGGTTAGTTTTTCCCACTTGTGACCTGGAAAAACGTAACACCACGTTTCTTTTTTCAAGTTTTTTCTGAAGGGCCTCCATCTGCCTGGACTTAAAATTAGACGGGTGCTCATACAACTCAATCACTTCTTTTGCCATTCTCTTTAGTGAGCTATCTTTTATACTTTTAAGATAGTGGGTGAACTGTCTGACATGAAAACCTTCGTTTTGCATCAGCTCAAGGGGAATGCTGTCTTCCTGGATCAGGTTTACAAAATGGGGGTTTTCATTGAAGAGAAGAACAATGTAGGCGTACAATTTCCCGTTTGTACTCCTGATATTAATGAGCTTGGAGCGGGAATGATATGTGGTGTTCGTTTCTGACAGGCCAAGATCAGAGAAAAGGGGAGCTGAAGAACACAGAATCATGCATCCCGCAAAGATGGCGATGATTGCCTGAAAGATACCGTTTTGTTTAGATTTCATACGATTCGGATTTTCTCAAGATTTAGTGTAATGGTTCTTCCTGAATAAATAGAGGGCATCATGTTTAATACTCCTTTTGCGTATTACATACTATAGAAAGATATATGTATTGTCTACATTTTTTGATAAAACTATGTAATATCGTTGTAGTGAAGGACAAAATACCTGGCATGGTAAATTTCTATTGACGTGGAATAATGGAAAATATAGTAAAAATGCATAGTACCATGGAGGTTTAGGGTGAAAAGATACGCAGAAGGAAGCATAGGTTCGCGCATTCATGTGGCCGGGCCCGTAAGTTATCCGGTATACGTTATAGATGGAGAGAAACCCCTCATGATTGATGCGGGGATAAACCTTCTTGGACCCGTGTATTTTCGTGACCTGGAAAAAATACTGGGAGATCCCCAGAGGCTGCACTACCTGTTGATGACACATTCACATTATGATCATATTGGTGCAATGCCATACCTGAAAAGAAACATTCCCAACCTTCAACCGGGAGGAGCAGAACGAATAGAAGACCTGCTGAGAAAACAATCAGTTATTGATTACATGACTAACCTGAGTGATATTCAGAGGGACATGTTTTCTGAAGAAACAGGAGATGAAGATGTAACAATTGATTTTGTGAACCTTGATTTGAAACTGGCAGAAGGGGATACAATTGATATTGGCGATTATACCTGCGTAACATACGAGGTGCCCGGTCATACCCGTGACTCACTGGCATACTATATACCCGAAGAGAATATCCTGTTTCCCGGTGAAGCCATAGGAATACCCGAGGGGAAGGATGCGCTTGATGTGCAGGCAGAATTTCTTACCTCGTATTCAGACTACATGAATTCAATAGAACGTATGCGGCAACTGCAGCCGGAAACAATAGCCATGGGGCATGGATGGATATTTACAGGTGATGACGTGAAAGTATTTTTTGATACATCAGTGGAAGCCACTATCAGGCACAGAAAATGCCTGGAGGAATACCTTGATAATGCTGATGGTGATGCCGAGAAAGCATTACATGAAATGATTCGTGTAGAGTATGATGAGAAAGGAACTATCTACCAGGAAAGGAACGCGTATATAGCAAATTTACGCGCCCAGGTTTCTCTTATCGCTGGAATGAAGGAATACTGTTAAGCAGGAACCATACGGGTAATCACAAAAATAATGAATAATATGACAATCAGCATACCCCAGGCTGCCACGATAGCCATGGACAAACCAGGGTGATGGTGAACCCATTGAAATAATTTTGAATCCCTGTATAATATTATAATACTGAAGACACGGTCAAACATGGTCTTCTTCTTGTAATTTTTTCTGGCAGGTGTTGAACCTCGCTGTGCAGTATCCTGACCCTGGTTCTCAGCATGCAATGTCTGTTTCATATTTCTTTTCCTGTAAAGAATATATGGTTAAATGATAACTGGCCTGCACCCTGGTGCAGCCTGATGTTTGTGTAAAGCCCAGACACAGAAGAAAAATGATTGCGTGTCCATCTGACTCAGTATATCGTATACGCCACAGTTGGGTATGTCAATCAATTAAAATATATATATATGTAAAAATATAATATACAATATTGGAGTAATTAATGCAGAATATAATAAGGTTCGGCGTTTCAATTGATGAAAAGCTTCTCGATCGTTTTGATTCAATAATCAGCGAAAAAGGATATGTGAACCGTTCTGAGGCCATACGGGATCTCATAAGAGATATGCTGGTCAAGGAAGAAACCTCTGATCCGGAAGCGGGGGTGATCGGTACCCTTACCCTTGTATACAGTCACGATGTACATGAAATATCTGACAAGCTGAATGATGTGCAGCATGAACATTTCGGAAAGATTATATCAACAGTACACGTGCATATGGATGAACATAACTGCCTTGAGGTTTTGCTGCTGAAAGGAAGTGCTTCAGAAGTGAAACGTATAGCGGATAACCTGCTGGCCATAAAGAATGTACGCCATGGAAAATTAACAGTTACCTCTGCCGGGCATTACCACGAATAAAATTCTAAACTATCACCCCTGTGCCACCGATAAAATAGATAAGGGGATATCTGTCATTCATAACCGGTAAATGCCCCTTCAAGAGAGTGCCGGGAACATAAGGAGATGTTCCATGTACACATCACGGATGATACACCTGTTGTCTGCGGGTAGTATATTGCTGCTCTGGCTGTGCACGTCCTGCGTGCCCCCACAGAACATGGTAAGAAGGGACCATGCACAAAGGTATGGGCAGAAAAAAGCGCATAACAATGCCGGCAATCAGCAGCACTTCTCATGGAAAGATGATGACCGCTCTTTCTTTGAAGATACTGATGAACGAAAAAATCTCCGAAGGGGCAATAATGACAGGTACCAGTCCCGGTCTAAGGATAATAACATACGTGCTGCCGCCTATCATGATGATACCCGGCATAGCCGGTTAAATAAAAGAAGTTCAAGTGTTTCACAACGGAAACCCACCGCAATACCCTCAACCGGTAAAAAAATTACAAAATACAGGGTTAAAAAAGGGGATACCCTGTATGGTATATCCAGAAAGTTTGGAATTTCGGTTGATAGCCTTTGTAAAACAAACAGCATTTCAAACAAGAACAGGCTTAACGTGGGTACGGTGTTAACGGTTCCCGCATCTGCCAGGAAGAGCGCGAAGAAGGCCGCGAACACCTCCTCGGGGGCACCCCTCTTTAACTGGCCGGTATCACCCGTGGTAAAGTATATGAAAGACGGGGGGAACGGCGTTAAGTCAATTGGTGTGTATATTCAAAGCAGGTCAGGATCAACTGTACGATCAAGCGCGCCTGGCGTAGTGGAAAAAACCGGCAACATGAGAGGTTTTGGTAATTACGTAGTGGTTCGGCATCGTAACAGGTATCTTACCGTGTATTCAAACCTTGACGATGTCTTCGTTCGGAAAGGACAGCATCTACCTGCCGGTAAGGTTCTGGGTAGAATGGACAGGAGGGAGTCAAAACTTCATTTCCAGATAAATCACGCGGGAAAACCCGAAGATCCCCTGAAACATCTGAAAAAAGGATAACCCGGGGCAGGGGCAATCCCCTTTACTGCTCCCGTTCATCTTATGTGTGTAATATGCCGAAATGTGTGCCGCCCAGGTGATGGATAAGATGTACCCGGTTGATGTCAATTACCCCCTGCTCGTTGAAGAGGTGTTCATCTGCAAAGGCACTCTGTACTTCACCCACAACAATTTTGTGGTCACCTGTATCGGTAATTGAATGAACAGAGCATTCCATATGGGCAACGCATTCTTCAAGAAAAAACGAATCAATGGTGGTGCAGGGTCTGGACGTGTACCCTGCTTCTGTGAGCTTATCAACATTTCTGCCTGAATAGGTTCCGCAGAAAGTGACCTGTTTTAACTGTGAGTATACCGGAACATTGATGGTGAAGCTTTGTGATTGTTCTATTAATTCAAGGGTAAACCGTTTGAAGGCAAGAGATATGGCAACAAGCTTTGGCCAGCTGCTTACCGGCATATGCCATGCCACCGTCGATATTGTGGCTTTTTCCCCGTATTTTGCCGTGATCAGGATAACCGGTCCGGGGTTTATCAACCTGTGTGCGTCTTTTAGCGGAATTTCAATTTTACCACTCACTTGCCTCCCCCGTAGAGTTTGCCAGTTCTTTTATGGTTATAAACATGTTGAATATATTTTCACTTAAAAACTTAAAGTTGATGGTATCAAAGGTGTCATTTTCAGTATGATAATTCTTGTTTCTGTAAAACGCTGTATCTGTAAGCATTATGGCCGGGTAATCATGCCTGTTGAATGAATAATGGTCTGAAAGGTTGATCCCGGGTATTGACGCGGGTCCTATTATATCATAAATTTTTCTTTTTGAGTTTTTATTGTATACGCGTTTCCATGCATAGACGTGGGGAGCGTATGAAGGCAGGGCAACCACTGTAAGAAAATTACCATACATGGGGTATTCGCTTTTCATTTTTCCTACGGGGAAATCCTGGTTGTATCGTTTGCCTCCGAAACCGATCATCTCCAGGCATATCATCAGGTCTATGTCGGTTTCATTTTCTCTGCATGATTTGGCGTGTACCATGCTTCCCATCTGGGGGCCGGAAAAGTAGGGGGGTTCTTCAAGTGTAAAGGCGACGAAACGTATTGTTTTCTTAAAGCTGAACTGCGCAAGCATGCGGTGAAGCTCTAACAGGCCTGCCACCGCGGTAGCATTGTCATCAGCCCCCGGAGTATCTTCTATGGTATCGTAATGGGCGCCGATAAGTATAATTTTATCAGGTTGTTCAAAGCCCCGTATTTCAGATACTATGTTTGCAACTTCGTGCCCGTCAACGTCATAGGATTGCTCCCACACAGTATCACTATACTCTTCCATTGTCTGCCGGATAAAAGAGCGTGCCCCCTGGAGATTGTCGTACAGGCGGAGTGTTCGTTCACCAAACTGGTCGGCCAGTACCCTTACAATTTCCCTCGCGTTTTTAAAGATCTGCCGTTTCTCCCGCAGATCATCCAATAGTAAAGAACCAAGCATTATGTATATCCCACGTCCCTTGAACAAATTCTATATTTTATTACCTGTAAAAGACCAACAGGAATCGCATGTGAAATAATAACACATTACGACAATTAAAGAAACCTGTCAATAATTCACGCGATGATGGTTAATTAATCAAGTTAATTTCATTATTGAGAACAAAAATATCCCAAAAAACAATTTTTATTTCAGTTTGCATACACAGGTACATGAAGTTTGGTAAAGAATTAATAAAAAAACTGTATTTTTTTTCAAGGGAACTTTTTTTGAAAAAAATATAATTGACTTTAAATTAATTTTTATATATATGTTAATCAATTAATTTCATTGCTTCCATTAGGTTCGTGCCGGGATTTCTGACCGTTTCCTTCTTTTTGAAAAACGTGGGGGAGAAACATCAGCTATATGAATTATAATTCTGATGTGAACGCACATCGGGTAGCTTTAGAAATTAATTTCATCGCAAAAAACGCTGTGGATCGGGAAATTTCAATCGATATGCTTAAAAAAGAAATAGAGCACACATTCAACGGTTATTCTCCCAATGACAGGCATATCATTTTCAATCGGGTTATCAAGGAATGTTACCAGCAGGTATGGACGGTAGAGCCGCACGGCGCCAGGCCTTCTGCGCAATTCGATGTGAGACTGGTACGTGAGCCGTCATCATTACAGCAACATGAAAAGAAAATGAAACAAACATTTGTCATGCAACTGGCCCAGTTTATAATAGAACGCGTCAGGGCTGATAATCATAAGCTGGACAATAATAACCGGTTTCACGATGATTTTTACCGGGAATGCGCCAGTGATTTGCTTGAGAAAGATTTTGCCAGGCCTGTTGATAATGAATTGTTACTGATATATGTGAAGCAGCTGGTTATCATTATGCGTGAATCGGGATTGCTGGAAAATGACAGGGGAATAGCCAGTGTACATATACCCGGATCTGTTCCTGAATATTTCAAGACGCTTTTCAATGGGTTCTGGAATAAATGTAAATGGGAAGATATCTTCCCCTCCGCCCCGGATGCCGCCACGGAAATACAGGCTATGCGGACAATTTTTATTGATCTTCTCCACAACTCCGGTAACGAGGTGGCCGTAGAAAAACTTGCAAATGATTTTTTTGAAATGACGGGATTCGCAACCATAAATGATGCATTTTTGATATCTTTCCTGGATTTCTACCTGGTGACATGGCTGAATCATTTTGGCTTAGTCAGTTATCGTGTTTCCGGCGTACATGATCCGGTGTCTATAACCATGTCAAAATTCGGACGATGGTTTCTCCAGGGCATACAAGAGAAATAATATTTCATCACCATTCAACAAGTACACAAAACATGAAAGAGATAGAAGATTTAAAAACAGCGCATGCGCATTCATATGGTGATTCTCCGCGAATGCGTGTGTTTGCCTGCCCCGGCAGGATAAATATCATTGGCGAACACATCGATTATAACGGGGGTCATGTACTGCCCGCTGCCGTTAACAAGCATGTTTACCTTGCCCTAACCCCAAACAACGATAATATTATAAGGTTTCACTCGGTTGATTTCGGTGATCCATTTGAGATCCATATTGATAATATTGGGGACATGAAGGATCCCGGGGATCACTGGTGGGTATATCCCTTCGGGGCATGTAAGCTGATGGATATTGAATGGAAATCAGGTTTTGATTTTACTTTCAAGAATACCCTGCCGGCAGGAGCAGGTATGTCCAGTTCGGCGGCAATTACCGTGTGTACCATGTATGCCCTGGGTATGCTGCATAATATAACCATGAAGGCAAATGATATGGCACGTCTTGCCCAGCGGGTGGAGTGGGAAGTGGCAGGGGTATCATGCGGTATAATGGACCAGTTTTCGGTGATCCATGGAAAAGAAGATAATGCCATAATGCTGGATACACGTGATCTTTCTTTTAACTATGTTCCTGTTGATTCTAACGCCGTGCACTTCGTGTTGGTGAATAGCGGAATAAAGCATTCACTCAAAGATACAGGGTACAACGACAGGAGAAGGGAATGCGAGCAGGCGCTGGAAAAGCTGCAGGCCAGTGGAGTAGAGATCGATCACCTTTGTGAACTGCCTGCTGGTAAAATTGAAGTAATAAAAGATATTCTTTCTGATGATGAATACAAACGGACCGTTCACGCGGTGACGGAGAACCTGCGGGTTAAAGAATTTTCTGATGCCATGGATACCTACCGGCTGCATGATGCGGGTGATGCCATGTCCAGGTCACATGCAAGCCTTCGTGATGACTTCGAGGTGAGCATACCTGAAATTGACCGGATGGTGGGATGGGCAAAAGAGATAGATGGTGTATACGGTTCAAGAATGATGGGGGGCGGATTTGGCGGATGCACTATCAACATGGTCGCCCTGTATGCTGTTGACAGGTTTATTGGCCGTATAACAAAAAAGTTCGAAGATGAATTCGGACGTACTCCGGAAATATACAATTGCGTACTGGAAGATGGTGTCCGTGAGCTAACCGGTTCAGAATAACACACAACTCCTGCCGCAAACACATCCTAACAAAATAAAGAAAAAAACTTGTTTATCCCCGTGAAATAAGGCATATTGGTCGAACCAATAAGCCTGAGAGGTATTTACATGGATGAGAGCAAGGGGATGTTTGAGCCCATAAACCGCCGTACCCTTCACTGGGAAATCGTGCGGCAATTCCAGGAAAAAATAATTTCAAGACAGTTCAAGGTGGGGGACAAGCTTCCCACTGAAAGGGACATCGCGGCAGAACTTAATGTAAATCGTGCCACGGTTCGTGAAGCATTGAAAAAGATGGAGGTGCTGGGGCTTGTTGAGATTCGCCATGGAAACGGGATTTATGTAAAGGACTACCTTGAAAGCGGCAACCTGGAGCTCTTTAAAGAAATAATATACATGAAAGACGTGGTGCAGATTGATGTATTGCGTAATATTCTGGATATACGCAAGATCATTGTGCCGGTAATGGCCGGCCTGGCTGCGGAGAACAGAACGGCAGAGGAGCTTGCCGAACTGCGGCAGATTGTTGAAGATGAACAGATGCCCATGCTGGAAAAAGACCTTAACGTGCATCATCTTATTGCCCGTGCCAGCAGAAATCTGTTCTATCTCTTTATTCTTAATTTTTTTAACCAGGTGTTCAGGGATTACGGTTACCTGTATTTTGAGGTGCCTGAAAACAGGGAACGGTCGAAGCAGTTTCATAATGACATCCTGGATGCCATCACCCGGGGTGACAAATCTTTGTCTGGCAAGATCACCGTTGATGTGTTACAATATACTGAAGATGCCATATACGCATATTACCGGGCGGTATATGGAAATGAGGGAGGATATTCATGAAGCGTTTTATTGAAAATTATGATGGTAAAGAATTTGATATAGTTGTTGTTGGCGGGGGCATCAGTGGCGCTGCTGTGGCCCATGATGCCGCCAGCAGGGGGCTTTCGGTGGCCCTTGTGGATAAAATGGATTTCGGAGGGGGTACTTCAGCTGCCACGTCAAAGCTTATACACGGGGGATTGCGGTACCTGAACAACCTTGAATTCGGGCTTGTGAGGGAATCGCTGAAAGAGAGGAGAAGGCTTGAAAATATCGCCCCCAACCTGGTGTATCCATTTCCATTCATGATACCCAATTATCAAAAGCTGCTGAATAACCGCTGGGTAATAAAAGCGGGGATGATACTCTACGATATTCTTTCACTGGATAAGGGGTGGACGTGGGACAAGGCGAAAAAGATACCAACACATTTTTCCATCTCCAGGAAAGAGGCCCTTGAAAGTGAGCCAAACCTTAACGAAGAGGGGCTTTCGGCCGCCACCATATACTATGACTGCCAGAGTATCTCACCAGAACGGCTTACCCTGGCTTTCATAAAGTCTGCCGTGGATAACGGGGCGCAGGTATCAAATTATGCCGAAGTGAAAGCCTTTATTAAGGGTGCAGATAACAGCGTGAAAGGGGTGAAGGTATATGACCGGCTGAAGGACAGGGAGATCGACGTGAAAGGCCGGCTTACTATAAATTGCGGGGGACCCTGGGCGGATATAGTGTTGTCACTTGCCGGCGAAGGGGAGAGCGACCATTCGATTCGCCGTTCAGAAGGGATTCACCTGGTTACCCGGCCGGTGGTGAGCAAGTACGCGGTGGCCCTGATGACAGAGAAGGGACGTCACTTTTTTCTGATACCATGGCGGGGGTTCACGTTGATTGGCACAACTGACAGGGAATACGAGGGGAACCCCGACCAGTACCAGGTAACGAAGGAAAGTGTGGATGACTTCCTGGTAGAGATCAATAAGACATTTGGCGGTGATCCAATCACCTATGATGACATTCGGTTCGTATACGGGGGACTTCGTCCACTTGTTGAAGACCAGGTGGAGGGGACGTATGAGTCTTCCAGGAGATACGAGATCTATGATAATAAGAAAGATGGTTTTGACGGCCTCATCACGGTTGAAGGGGGCAAGTATACAACCAGCAGAAACCTGGCCGAAAGCGTGGTTGACATGGTTGGAAAGAAGCTGGAAGTGAAGCTTCCAAAGAGTGAAACTGACAATAATTACCTGTATGGATGCGAAATCACCGACCTGGTTGCCTTTTTTGAAACGGTGAATATTGAGCGCAACAGTTTTGACCAGAAGACCCTTCATTACCTGGCACGTCATTATGGAACAGAGTATGATGATATATTAAGAATTGCAGGGGAGGACAATGAGCTGGCAAAACCGGTCACCCCTGATGGCGAAATACTTGCCGAGGTTCTTTTCGCGGTGAGAAACGAGATGGCGGTAACCCTGAATGACGTGCTGTTCAGGCGAACGGGAATCGGCACCATCGGCCATCCAGGCAAAGATGTTCTGCGCCGCGTGGCAGAACTGGCCGGCAAAGAACTGGGCTGGGACGGGGCTGAAATTAAAAAGCAGATAGAACTGGCAGAAAAAGAATTCCAACTGCCTTTTAATAAGTAACGTTGTAAAAGGAAACAACGGATATGGCGAAGATTTTACGGCTTGAGGATTGTGTGGATTACGCGGCGGTGCTGGCCTACTGGTCGTATAACTTGTGGTACAGGGAACGTGACATTACCTTTGATACCATTATAAAGGCATACAGGATGAGGACGGGCACGGATACCCTGCCCCTTGCCTGGGCAGCGGTTGCGGATGACATGCCGGTGGGGATGGCCTCTTTGAAGATGGATGACCTGTGGAGCCGCAAGGATCTCAACCCGTGGCTGGCCTCGTTGTACGTGGTGCCTGAATTCAGGAACAGGGGAATTGCCGGACAACTGGTAGAGGCGGTGCTGGCGGGGGCGAAGTTCGCGGGGTTTCCCAGGGTGTACCTTTTTACCGCGCCAGGCGAGGACATTGACCTGGGGAAATATTACAGCAAGCGGGGCTGGAAATACCTGGAAGATGAAACCGACAACGACGGGCATCCAACGCAAATATATTATTATGACGTGTAACAGGATATGAACATTTACTATGGCTGACGAGAAAGAATTTTTATCATGGTTTTCCCTCCGCTACCGATATCCCCGGCCCGTATCGCGGGCGTTTGAATCTGCCTGTTTTGCCATCTATCCCGATGAACGAACCAGCAGGATCACCTGGTGTGCCTCAGTGGCGGTACGCTACGTGGGAATGCTGAAACAGTGCGCCTGGCTGGCCTCAAACGGTTCGGGTTCCATCAATCCCCCGGGGGCAAATGACCTGAAGCTTCCTGTCGATGACAGCGGGTGGCCGGGTGATATTTCGTTTTCCATCTCACCCTACCTTTTTCAACTGGCTGATATCTTTGCCGGCAGAACGGGAAAGGAAGAGTTTGACCTGCTGCAAAATGCATTGCAGTCACTGGAATACCTCACCCGGTACAGGCTGGTTATTGTTGAAGAGGAAGGGTTTCGTGTGCTCTGCGGGCCCCGCATGGAATACATGGTATGGAATCCCCGGCAGGATGAGGTGTGCGAACTGGTACAGGAAGGGACACCGGTTCTTCTGGATGGGGATACCGGCCGGTTTCTTACCCTGTCACCCCTCATGGTATGGACACGGGGGGAAAGAAATCCCTTTGGTCACCTGTACATGCTGCGGCGTGTTCGGGGGAATTCGGGGTTCTATGTTGAAGAGGGTGTTGCCGGGGCACCCTCACACGCGGAAAAGATAACGGATAGGCCCTTCACGGGGACCCTTTCCCTTGATGAAGAGGTGTCTGCCTCTATAATGGAGGTGCCCGCGCGATTTGATGATGGGGACACCGTTGATGACTTCAGGGTTGGGGGTGTGATATGGCGGGGTGGTACCGCGGACATCTACCTGGCTTTTGACCGGAAGAAAAAGAATACCGCGGCCCTGAAAACCTTCGAGAACCAGGAAGGGGGGTTTGATGAGAATTACTGGAGATTTATTAACGAGGAGAAGTATTCACGGGGTATTCGCGACCGGCATGTGATCACCCCCGAAAGGTTAGCCCCGGGGGGACAGGGGATTATCTTTTCACAGGAATATGCAGAGCGTGGTTCACTCATGGATTATCTTACCCACAACGGGGTGCTTGCAGAAACGGTGGCACGGTGGATCGCCGTGAATCTTCTTGAAGCCGTTGACGTGGTGCACCGGCATGGGATCATACATAATGACCTGAAGCCGGACAATATCCTCTTCACCGATGATGGAGAGATCAGGCTTATTGATTTTGGTATTGCCTTTGACATGAATACAAAGGACAGGGAACTCACCCCCGGGGTGCCGGTGGG
>CAZVRB010000022.1:0-39091 GCA_964629365.1 uncultured Leptospiraceae bacterium | reverse complement strand
AATCATGAACATCCTTTTTCGGGGAGGCAGTCCTCTCTCATTTTCTGAGGGTATTCGCACATACCCCCATATTATCGCAGAAGACACCTGCTGCCAGCATCATAATATACACACCGTCGCCCATCGGGGTGATACCACTTTTGAGCTGATCTGGGATTTCGATGAAGAAATTGCACTCCTTCGCCCGAACATACTCATTCTGCAATTCGGTGTGGATGACATGTTCAGGCCCGTATACCGTTCTGAATTCAAAGAGAACATGGTGCAGGCTATCCGCAGGGCCAGGCTGCAGTTTGCCCCCACAATAATTCTCTGCACCACCCACCTGTTCAAAACACGGTATGAAAATGATGCGGCTGAAATATACAACAGAACCACCAGGGAAGTAGCAACCGACCTGGATTGTCTCTACATCCCCCTTCACCTGGTATGGATGAATCACATCCACGAAAAAGGGGTGGACGTACAAGATTTGCTTGAAACTGATTCCCGCTTTCCATCTCAATCCGGCCATAATCTCACCGCGGATGCAGTCATGAAAAAAATTATCGGTGCGGCAATAATCAACTGGTGACAATAATCTTTTCTATTGACATTTTCTATTCATTATATTAGTTACTTGTTAATAAAAGCATCTCTTACAGCATCCTGCATACCAGGCGGTTAACCATGCGTGAAATATCAAGAACAGACGTTGTCATCACCGATCCCTTCTGGTCAAACAGGCAAGAACGTAATAAAACCAGTGCCCTGTCATACCAGTGGGAACAGTATGAAAGAGTCAGCACTATCGATAACTTCAGAATTGTTGCCGGTTCGAGCCAGGGCATTCGCAGAGGATTCTTTTATACCGACTCTGATCTGCATAAATGGGCCGATGCCGTATCACGTATATTACAACCCGGCGAGAAAGGTGATCTTGCAGATAAACTGCGTGAATACATCCTGCTAATGAAAAAAGCCATGGACAATGACGGCTACCTGTATACCTACAACCAGTTCCATTTTCCCGGCAACAGGTGGAAAAACCTTCCAATTGAGCACGAACTTTACTGCATGGGCCATTTTATTGAAGCCGGTGTGGAGCTGTATAACAGCACAAGAAGAAAAGATCTGCTGGAGCTTGTCACTGTAACCGCTGACAGGATATGTGAAGATTTCACCAATGCCGGTCCATCACGTACACCTGGCCACCAGCAGATAGAACTGGCACTTATAAAACTCTACAGGATTACCGGGAATAAAAACTACTTTATTACGGCACAAAGATTTATTGAAAAACGTGGTCACATGCATTTTCCCGGAATTGCTCTTTTAAGAGCATTTATATCTCATTCCCGAAAAACTTCCATTGTCAGTAAACAGAAAGCCGGTACCGATGAATCAGGTGCAGGTTTCGATTTCAGTGAGACATTTCAAACAGTTGAACCACCGTTTATTGGTTTAAGATCTTTCCTGTCATTTATTTCAGGTAAATACCAGCAACAGCATGCACCATTGAGAAAGCAGTTAACTCCTGAAGGACATTCAGTACGATGGGCCTATTATATGACGGCGGCTGCCATGTTATACCGTGAGAATAATGACAGCACAATCCTTGATGCCATACAAACTGCCTGGGAACAATGCGTGGACACAAAGATGTACGTTACAGGTGGAATAGGTTCGCTTCCTGTAATCGAGGGGTTTGGAAAACCATATGAACTTCCCGATGACTATGCCTATTGCGAGACATGCGCAGCCATTGGTAATATCTTTTTCAACCACGAAATGCTGCATGCCACACGTGATACCCGCTACGCTGACCTGGTAGAATGGCAATTATACAACGCAGCCTCAGTTGGGATCTCCCTTGAAGGAAACGCCTATTTTTACCGAAACCCCATGAAATCTGATGGCACTCTTCAACGGCATCCCTGGTTTAATACCGCCTGCTGTCCATCAAATATATCAAGGCTGTGGGCTGATATCGGATCCTATATTTACTCCGCAGATGAGAATGATATCTGGATTAACCAGTACATATCAAGCACTACCGGTATGATTGAAAAAGGGATCAGCGTGTCGGTAAAATCGGAATTTCCCTGGGAAGGGAACGTTTTTATTGAAGCTGCCAGTAACAGCAACAGGGAAATCAGGCTTCATTTAAGGATACCTTCATGGACAGGTGAAGCCGTAATAAAAGTAAACGGAAAAGAGATGTACAGGGAAACCCGGGACAGTGAAGATTCATTCGGTCTTTCTTTTTTCAACAGGAGTACCTGGTTTACCGTGGGCATACCTGCTCTTAAAACAATACAGGTAGAGTGCAGTTTCCCCATGGTGGTAGAAACAATACACCCACAGAAAAAGGTAACCGGCAAAGGTGATAAAGCGGTTTTCTACAGGGGACCCCTCGTTTACTGTTACGAATCGGTGGATAATCCTGCCATACACCCGGACACTGTTCGCATTCAACCGGATACCATACACTATCATTATAACCCGGAACTTATGGGTGGCACCGGCACCATTGGGCTTACAAATGAAAATAACGAATGGTTCAGGCTTATACCATATTTTTTATGGGGGAACAGGGGCCCCTCAAAGATGAGAGTGTGGCTGCCCGACCCCTATATTTCGAGTTCAACATCGCTCAAAGGAAATGCAGCGCATGAGTGAATATACCCATATTTTCTATCTGATTTTCTAAGCAGCACGCCTTCAGGCTGAAATACTTTTCCCGAAACAAGTTTCACCCTGCACAAACTGCACTCACCAGAGCGGCAAAGTGAAGGCACTCTCAAACCATTCAGTTCAAGTGTTTTAAGGATAGAATTCCCCGCTTTTCCCTTGAATACACCCCGGTCGATTACGGATATTTCGAACTCCTGTTCATTCTTAATTGTTTCAGGCCATCCCGGATAAGCGGTTATATTTTCCGGCATACCATACATCTCGGTTCGTATTTTTTTCAACGGGATATCCAGGTTATCAAGCTCACCCCTGCAAAAATCATACATGGCCGTTGGGCCGCACATGAAAAACGTTTTATCGTGTAGTGCACCTATCCTGCTTGTAATCAGCTCAGCGGTGATCAGTCCTGTTTCACATTTAATTGTGTTTCCCGGTTTCTCAATAACCGGTATATACTGAATGGTATCACTTTGATTACTGATATCAACAAGTTCATCATGAAAAAGTATATCTTCATCATTCCTGTTTCCATAAAACAGGTACACTTCCCGTTTCAGTCTTCGATCAGTTACCTGGCGCAACATGGACATGAAAGGAGTAATTCCGCTTCCACCGGCAACATAGACATGCTTGTTGTCATGAATTACAGGATTATACAAAAAATTACCGGATGGCGCTGAGGATTGTATTTTGTCCCCCGTCTTCAATTCATCTACAAGGAAACCTGATATCAAGCCGTCAGCTATTCGACGCACCGTTATATCATAGTAGGCCAGCTGATCCGGTGATGATGAAATACTGTAAGGCCTTGTAGTACGCACGTTGTCTTTTTCAACGATAACCGTGATGTACTGTCCCGCCTGGAATGGTGGCAGATAACCGTATTCTGATACTAAACGAATTGTTTTTGAGGACGGGGTCTCCTCAATTACTCGGGATACGATAAGATCAAGCATCGGGGGATGCAGCCTTTCAACATATTGATCAACATCATCACCGGGGATAGTATAATCGAATCCGAACTTTCTCGATATGGCGATTTCATCCCGTATTTCGTTATAACCGTCCAGTTCACGAAGTACTTTCTCATCCATTACGCAACCTCCCCTGACCGCATTTCTTTTAGTATGGCCCTTGCTGATGATGCCCCGGAAGTGAGGGTGGGCTGAAATCCTCCGGAATCATACCATGCCCCGCAGCAATACAACCCCTTCACCGGTGGTTTTGGTGATACGAAAAGGTTTGAATCCTTAACATGCTGATCAAAGCCATAGGCTCCGCCACCGGGATGTCCAAGATATCTCATATGGGTTACGGGTGTGGCGATTTCCATCTCTTCGATATGACTGGTAATTCCGGGATAGGTCTTTTCAGCTCTTTTCAATAATATTTCAGCACAACGATATTTTTCTTCGGCATACCTGTGGGGATCAACCCGCAGCCATGGATCGGCGTATTTGAGGGTAACGATTGCCGCCTGTGAAGTACCAGGTGGCGAAAACTCCGGATCCGCGACATCATAACAACTCATTATCATTGAACTGTTATCAACATCTCTTATCTTAGTCTGCTGAAAATCTCTTTCAATATCTGAAGAGGCACATAAAAAGCTTGTCTCACTGTTTATTCCAAGTTCTTCAGGTTCGGCATCGAACCCCGCGTATATGGTAAAGAATGAAGGACCAATTGTACTGCCTTTCATCTGCTTTTTTAAGACGTCAGGGGTATTTTCTTTTCCAAGCATATTCACATATGTAGAAATTGCTGATGCATTTGAGATAACATACCGTGATGTTATTTCTTCACCGGATTCAGTGACCACACCTGCAACCGAATCCTTCTGCATTAATATCTTTTCAACACGTGTGTTGAAAAGTGACTTCCCCCCATGTGACTCAAACTGGTTAAGCAGGGCACTGGATAATGCCTGAGAACCGCCCTTTATGTGAAATGGCTTGAACTCAATATATGAAAAAAGAAGTGCGGCCATGTCACTGAAGGACAGCAGTCGTGGTGGAAGTCCCATATATGTCCAATACATTGAAAGTGCCATCTGAAGACGGGTATCTTTTATGAACATATCCAGAACTGTCTGCGTATCGGTTAGGGCGTATTTAAAATACAGCGGATATTTATCCCGCGAAATTGCAGGATCATTCATGTAAAATGCGCCTATTACTTCGGTAAAGAACTTGTACACGAAATCGATATATTCACGTATACCTTCTTTCTCGGAGGGAAATTGTTTCTGCAGTATTTTCACGGTTTCATTTTTATCAGCCGGCAGGGTAACATCCATTTCTCCCGGTAACACAACCCTGTACAAGTCTTCCATCTGCACAAATTCCAGCTGATCAAGAACCCCGAGGCCATCAAGTATGCCGCGAAGGGGGCCCGGCCGCTCCGTGGTACCCATCCCGCTTAACTGGTGGAGGGCAACTTCAAACTCGAACCTTCCCCTGCAAAAACTGGTTGCACACCCTCCCGGAATATTATGTTTTTCCAGCAACAGGGTTCGTATCCCCTTTCTTGCAAGATATGCGGCAGCCGATAATCCCGCGTTTCCGGCACCTATAACTGTTACATCATAATCAGGCATATACACCTCCGATGTATTGAAAACGACATCTCAACAATAACATCGTTATGTTATGATACAGGATAGTTCAAGTCAATATTTATTTTTATATTTTTTAGTTACTAAAAGGATGTTATTACGGCAAGAGTGGAATAAAACAGGAACTGTTGTGATTTGATACGTGCTATTGATGGAAAGTTGTTTATCACGTATACAAACCTGGAATGAGCATCTGTATACGTGATTGGGTATATGTTTACATCCTTTCATTTAAAGGCTGATATTCCCTGTATTCATCATACAGAGAAGAGACATACGCGGGACGTATGATCTTGGCCTGAACGATTTGCTCTATCCTGTGAGCCGACCAGCCCACCACCCTGGCCATGGCAAAGATTGGTGTATACAGTTCCATGGGAATACCCATCATTTTATATATCAAACCTGAATAGAAATCCACGTTTGGAGAAACCAGTGTTCCCTTCCTTTCTTTCACCAGTTCAGCTGCAACTTTTGCCACCCTGTCAAAGAGATACAGCTCTTTCAGGTTTTTATGGGCCCGCGCGTATTCCTCGGCTTTCTCTCTGAATAGAATTGCCCTGGGATCAGACAGTGTATATACCGCGTGTCCCATACCATATATCTTTCCACTGCCATCACCTGCTCTCTTTTCCAGCACATCGACCAGGTATGACTTTATCGCGTCTTCATCTTCCCAGTCACTGATATGATTCTTCAGGTCTTTCATCATCTTCATTACGGATTCATTGGCACCCCCATGAAGATGACCGCTCAATGAGGCGATTCCGGCGCAAATAGCCATGTACGTATTGGCACCACTGGAAGATACCGTTCTCACTGTAAACGTGGAGTTATTACCTCCCCCATGTTCAGCATGCAGCATAAGTGCCAGGTCAAACAGCATTGCCTCCTGCTTCGTTGGTCGTTTGCCACGAATCATGTAAAGAAAGTTTTCCGATCCACTCAATTCAGGATCAGGCTTTAATATGCTGAGATCACTTCCTTTCCTGAATCGCAGAACATTGTAATTATATGCCACGATCAATGGAAATTTCGCGATAAGGTTTATACACTGCTTACTCACATGCCTGATGTCTGTAGAATCGGGATTTCGATCACATCGGCTGAGATGTGATACCACAGAATGCAGTGCGTACATCTGGTTATAATTCACTCCCTCTGCCATGAGTATGCTTCTTTCAGTTCTTGTAAAAGTTCTTCTTTCAGCAATAGCGTTATCAAAACTTTCAAGGTCATCAGCAGCTGGAAGCTCACCTGCCAGCAGAAGGTAGGTGACTTCATTAAATCCGAACCGGCCTTCGTTCTGTATATTCCTTACAAGTTCAGCAACATCATAACCGCAATAATACAGTCGGCCATCAGCAGGCTTAACGATATAGTTGCCATCAGGCTGCATTATCTTATCATATCCTACAACCATACCCTTGGCGGTAATTCCTACTACCACACCGGATCCATCAGCATTTCTCAGCCCAAGCTTGATATTCTTTTCCTTGATCATCTCAGGAGGTACATAATCATGTGACAGAGCCAGATCTTCAATTTTTTGTAATATGTTTTCCATAGTGACCTCTACTTTTCATTTATAATGCCGACAACATGATTGACAACTAAATTGTAATTTACCGGGTAATTCCTTCATGTATCATATAACAGGGTTAACTTTATCGGAGTGTATTCCTACTTCATGTATATAATTACTAACTATAGCACCTGTGATACATTTATTACATAATTATTCATCCATTAAACTTTTCATATCGTCTTTTTTCCCTTTCAAGATACGAATAAAATTTATCCGGAACATCACTTCGTACGTTCAACAACCATCCATGTACCGGATGCTCGAGGCTTATACCTGTTGCCCACAGGAAAAGACCTTTACCCCTGAGGAGTGGGCCGGTATGTGTGTATTGTGAATCGCCTAATACAGGATGACCGAGATCTGCTAGATGCTTTCTTATTTGATGTGTGCGTCCAGTTCGAGGATATAGTTCTAGATATGTTATCCAATTGATATGAAGTGAGGGAATATTGTCAACAACAAAATAGGCGGTTACTGCGTCCTTATTATCGACATCTGCTTCAATGATACCATTTTCCTGAACTTTTCCATTTACCAGTGCCCTGTAGACTTTATTTACCCTTCTCTCCTGGAATTGTCGGGAAAGATTCATCATGGCATATGCAGTTTTTGCAACAACAAGCAAGCCTCCTGTAGGTCTATCAAGCCGATGAACAGGGGCTGGTACTGAAAGGGCGTCTTCATTATTACTTTGCAACAGGTTAAAAGGTAACGCCCTTTCAATTGTCTTTGCAAAATTACCATTTACCAGCATTCCCGGAGGTTTCAACACTATTGCCATGTATTGGTCTTCATACAATACGTGGAGTTTTCTTTTGTACACTGGTGAGTATTCGCTATCCAGTATTATACGTATGGCATCGTCTTTCTGAACTGGATTATTCGGTGTTGATATGTGTCCATTAATTGTAACCATCCCCTTTTTTATAAGCTTATACGCGCTTTTGCGGGATGGAAATATTGTAAATGTATCACAGAGATATTTATCTAATCGTTTGCCTGTAAAACCACCTGGTATTATATGTGTGAGTTCTTTCATAGAATGACCTGTGCGGATTTTTGCCAGGTGTCATATAACCAGTGTTCCCCTTCCACAGCATTTTTTAAGTTTTTTCCCGCTTCCACAGGGGCAATCATCATTTCTACCAACCTGGTCAAAATTTCCACTAAGTACCGACTCTCTAAGGTTTACCGCTCGTTTCTTCAGCTCATCCTTTCGTGGTTTGATGTGTTCCAGCAACATAAACCACGCCTGACAATATTCACTAGTATTTGTAAACGTGCCATTCCTGTCAAGCCTGAACCTGGTACAATCTGCATGACAAAAATCATACCACTCACATTCATAACAGCTGTTCGGCACCTCTGATTTCATATTACTGAATAGTTGTCTTTTACTATTATTGAGTATTGAAGTCAATGGATCCCCTGTGATATTGCCTATATGCCATTGTGGATATACGAAGAAGTCGCAGGGGTAACAATCCCCGTTATGTTCAACCACTATATATGATTTGCACTCATTCATCCAGCAGCAGGATACCAGTGCCCCATCCACAAGATAGATCAATATATCCTCAAAAAGTCTGATAGAAACATATGGGAATCCGTCATCATACCACAGGTCAAAGAGCTTACAATAAAACTCACCAAGTTCTTTTCCACCCACGGAAAAGGGCAGCAACTTTCCGGTTGATTCATCAACCTCAAAACATGGAATAAATTGAAGATATTGAAAGTTATTCTCACGCATGAAATTATAAACATTATCCGGGTGCCTCACGTTTACATCGTTCAAGAGGGTAAGTATGTTATAATCTACACCATTATCATTCATCCCCTCAATAGTATCCATTACCTTTTGATATGTTCCCTCTCCACCCCTGGTTTTACGATACGTATCGTGGTATTCACGTGGACCATCCAGGCTGATTCCTACAAGGAAGCGATATTCTCGCAAAAAACGGAACCATTCTTCATCAAGAAGCACCCCATTTGTCTGTAATGAATTTTCAACTGTCTGTCCCATCCGGGAGTATTTCTGCTGCAATTCAACTGCTTTTTTGAAGAAATCGACTCCCATCAATGTTGGCTCACCGCCCTGCCAGCAAAAAGATACCTGGCTGGCACCGGAAGTCATTACAGCTTTTATGGTAGCATCCAGTGTTTCATAATCCATGAATGCTGCAGGCTCATCATATACGTCCTCAACCCTTTTATAAAAGCAATATTCGCACTCCAGGTTGCATCTGAAAGAAGCTGGTTTTAACAGCAATGAAAGATTATTCATGATTTTTACTCCGGAAACGCAACGATCATTGGTTCATTTTTCAATGCGGCACAGCAGGGATGAATGCGGTTTCATTCTTCCAAGATCAACACCGTCTTTACTGACTGTATATTCGGCATTACTCCATACGTCAACAAGTCTTACACCCGGATGAAGCAACGCACTAAGAGAAGTGTTCATTGAGATATTTTTATCTACAGCCTTATTGGAAAAATTAAAGACAGCTAAATATCCTTTGGAGTTGTACACCAGTTCGGGGATTTCATTCTCCATGTAATCAAGCGCCATTGTCTTTCCCCTGTCTGCCTCTTGCACCATTTTTTCAATTTTATCAATATCATTCCATACTTCATTTTTCAATAAGGATAACCTGTCAGACAGCAGGTACATGCCGCCGGTGATAATTACCGCGTTCACAAGGGACATTCTTTCATCACGGGTAAGCTTTGTATCTGTATCTCTCAGCAGTATACAGTCGGGATCATTTATCCACAACCGCCTGTGCATCTGGCACCTGTTCAAAATACTCCTGATGGCAAACCTTGTACAAAGTGCATGGGGATCACGGGTCAGGTGATACCTGTATGTGGCGAACCAGTAGGGTGCCACATCAGGTCCTATTCTCATCGCATCTACATGTCCAATGGCGGGAGAAAGTGGTGAACCACAGCCAAGTATAACTACATCTTTACCCGCGGCTTTGCGGATAATACGGTAACCATTGGTGAGCCGTTCTGCCGATGAAAATGTCTGGTTAAAAGCCGTACCATACAGAGAAGCCGCATAGGTAAAATCAAGCTTCAGGTATTTAAATCCCCACTCGTGAACCATGGTGTGTACCACATGCTGCAGATAATCCTGAAATTCAGGGTTGGTTGTGTCCAGCGCGTAGAAATTTCCACCAATACCCCAGTTTGGATTCCATCCGGCTTTAACCGGATTTCCTTTTCTATCAGTTAAGAACCAGTCTTTGTGTTCGTGATATAAACGAGAATTTCTTCTGGCAATAAACGGGGCAATCCAAATTCCCGGCACCATACCGAATTCTGAAATGTGTCGGGCTACTTTCTGAAGTCCACCGGGAAATTTATTATTAATAGATAACCAGTCACCAACCGCTGTCTGATATCCATCATCCAGTACAAAGTACTTCCAGTTTACATCATGCTGACGCATGGCATCAAGGTTTTCATAAATATCTTCTTCTGTTACACCAGTAAAATAATAATACCATGAGCACCACCCACCCGGAAGTGGCTGCTTCTTTGCGCTGTCTACCGCAATCTTTTCAAAATACCAGTCTTGTAATTTGTTTGGATCTTCATCCGCTTTGATATATATTTCATCACATCCTGTCTTTTTATTAGGATACAGGATCAGGCCCCCAAAATCAATTTCAATCTGCATGGTCCGTAAACTATCACTGTGTATACCGCTTTTATATCGTATATATACAAATTGTTTAAATGGTGCACCCTGGCCAACCAGGATATTTGATTTTGTATCATGGCTTGAGATAACCGCGAACATGTCTGATGTGAAGTCTCCGGCTACATTTGCAGGAAGGTTTCTTGGATTGTCCTGCAGTGTTACCATGGATGGAAGTATTGATACTATCTCCTCCTGGTCATCTTTAAACGATCGGGTTTCACTCCATGACTGATGTCCATTTGCAAAAAAACTGTTGCTTCTCTTTTCGTCCCCAATTTTTATGTTGCCCGGGGTAAACCTGATTCTTTCCATGGTAATAATAGAATCAGAAAGGTTCTCGACATAGCATCTGAAACGCACACCTCCGTCTACAGGTTCTAATTTCATATTGAGTCCACATATTTCATCAGTGCAGACTATTTCCGAGGATCCTTTTTTGTCTTTTGCGACTACTGGTTCTCCATCGAATACGACCTCTTTTTCATTAACCCTGTATTCGCTTGCCAATGACCATGAAGACATGTGAATCATATCATTCACCGACACAACTTTCATATCATTCAAGTTATATCGAATATTTAATTTCATAAGTAGTACATCCGGGATTATTTCAATTTTTCACATCGAAGCAGGTGGTCATCGAAAACAGAACCAACTAAAAACATATTATCGTAAGGCACCGCGATTGTTGAACCGGAAAGTAGTTCTCCGGTATCTGTAAATACTTCATATAGAGAATAATCTTCAACACCCCTGAAAGATATCACAATAACCTGTGATGGGGATAAAATAGAAGGGTCTTTTGAATGCCGGACGAATGTGAGCAGCTTGGGATGACATGCTGCCCACAATTTTCCCTCGGGATCAAGGTGAATATTATCTACCCCACTGTTTATGTGAATATCCTGAGCAAATGTAAGATTGTTGGTTTCGCTATCCCTTGAGAAAACCCGTATTAATTTTGCAACAGGGGCCGCCACATATACCAGGCTCCCATTCTTGTTCATTTTTATGCCATTGGCATATTTCAATTTTTCAGCAACTTTTCTAAATTTCTTTCCGTCGAAGAAAAGAACATATGACACACCAATCTGCAGGTATTCCTCAAGTGCTTTACCAAATTTGGAAGTATATCCATGATCATTTGTCACGTAGAACATTCTTTCATTAACCACAGAAATATCATTTGGTGCGGTCAGCATCTGTTCATCCCTGATTGATTCCCTGTGTAGTAGTTTTTTTTTCTTTACCTCGAATATCTCAATATAATGCCCCTGTCTCCGGTGATTTACAACGAATAATAATTGTCTTCCATCATCTTTTTTATATAATTCAATACCATGTGGGTGAAAATCGAAATGAAGATTACTGGTAAGTTTTCGCATCCGGAATTTTTTCAAATCGTAACTGTAAATAGCACCTGGAAGTGCATTTCCTTTCAGCGCTGATGCCCTGTCATCACTGGATATATATGCGATACCTGATTGATAATCAATGTCGATATCTTCAGGTCCCGGTATACCTGATATTTCAGTGCACTCACAATCACAACTGGATTCGATATGCTTGAATTCACCAGCATCATAGTATGTTTTTAGCCCCATTAACAACACAAGCCCAACAACAACCATTATTATAGTGGTTATACGCGAATGCCTCATTCCTTCCACCTTGATAATCTTTTTTACAGTACGAAGATACCAACAAGACCATGAATGGATGCTATAATAAATAGAGCAATACCTGTCTTCTTATGAAGACTAAATGATACCTTAATAATTCTTAATCCTGTAAGCAGCTGAAAGAGAAGCAGAAGAAAGTTGATAATGCCCGATATCAATAAAGGAGAAAGTCCGAAAATTGTCATGTTAATACCTCCTGTCTATTTTACCTGTACTTCTTTTCTTACAAGTCCTTCACTTCCATGAATATTACAATGTGCCTCTGCCTCGATGGTTAATGATTCTTTTACCGCATAGGTAACTTTTTTCTCGAAAACTTCTTGTTCAGGCAGGTTGGTCCATGTGTATTCCCACCTGGCGATCTGTTCTCCATTTGCCTTTACGTATACCCAGTTCGTATGATGCATGATATTATTCCCATCATGTGTTACTTTAATAATGATGGTGATAACCTGGCCTTTTTCAACCGCATCAGGAGCATCAATAGTTACTGAAGACTTATCAGCCATAAGTGGCATTACACAAAACAGGAAGGTTATTACCATTCCGACTAAAAATATTTTTCTCATTGTAAACTACTCCAGTGGATTTTCAATTATTTAATTCTTTGATCAAATGCTATAATTATAATTATGACAAGTCAAGAACTTAACTATTTAAGAATTATCTAATCTTCAAATTGAAGTAGTCATTTTTTTCCAGTATTCACGAAGCCTGTTGCGCCATATCTCTTCAGAAAGGGCCCTTCCCCTCCAGTATGCTCCATCCACAACCCGTTTCTCGAGGATGTTCCAACCCTCTTCATAATTGAACTGTTTCCATAGAGTTCCTGCCTTGAAAATATATTCAGGTTCCCCTGATTGGAACAACACCTTCATGGCAGTCTTAAAATCAAATTCTTTCCAGTGAGCACCCGCATAGAAAATAAATTCAGGATTCGCGATTTCAATAAGTGCCGAGAAACCTTTTGAATAATCGAACCATCGCCATTCCTGCCCTGCAAGGAAAAGGTATTTGGGAGAATTCAATGACACCAGCGCGTCAAGTCCAACTTCATAATTATATACCTTCCAGTAACGCCCTGCCCGAAAGATGAATTCCGTGTCACCGGTTCGTATTAAGCCGTGAAGTCCTTTTTCATAGTTAAATTCGGGCCAGTGCATGCCTGCATCATAAATGACTTCAGCATCACCCAGATCTATAAGTCTCTCCAGCCCAAGTTCATAATCAAACCATTCCCAGTCCCTGCCTGCGAATAATATATATACAGGTATGCCAAGATTACATATGTCTTTGGAAGCTTTTACCGGATCTTCAATATCCCTTTGTACACCTTTTTTCCAGAGTAATTCAGATTTCTGTTCTACATCATGACGCGATTCATCTTTGCTATTTACGCCGGTATTATTTTGATTCATTAGTGTTCGCTCCCCTGTTGCATATTATGAATCAACTATTGAAAAAGAATTTATGCCATGCTGGTACGTATGGTTACCATTCTCCCGAAAGGCTGCATAAATGGTTCCGGTCTATGTCCGGATATAACCCACAATGTTTGTGAATATTTCGACAGCCTGTCTAAATCATATACATACCCGTCTGTTATTACCAGCAGCATTTCCCTGTGGCCCTTCATGTAGCTGTTAAATAAAGGTTCAAAAAAAGTTGTACCACTGCTCCCGCTTCTTATATATTTCCAGTCTCCTGGTTTATAATAATACGGTTGATCCGTTCTGCCTGACCTGACAAACTGATCCCCCTCTTTCTCAGGTACGAAAAGGTCCTCATCCACACACACCAGGTTAACCCGGTATTTTCCAGTAAGATCCTCTATAACTCCGAATGCTTCTTCAATTTCTTCAGGCTTCATCACCATTGACGCAGATACGTCTACGGCAACTGTGATAATCTGTTTCTCTTCAAAAACACGACCCGGGGCGTATATTCCACTTGCGAAATACCTCCGGTTGAATCTACCATGTGAATAATACCACTCGGTTGACTGTGAAGTCATATCAACGATACTCTTTATTCGTCTCTTCCAGTCTTCAATATCCACAGGTTCTGTTTTTTTGATTATAGCCTGAATATCCTGGTATACCCGTTCCTCAAGACAATCGTAATCCTTCTCGGCAAAACGGATAACCTGGGTTCTCTTCGCATGGATTTTATGCTGCATATTGCTTTTCTGAAAAAGATGCATCCCTGTTGGAAGAGGATTCTCCCTGTCATCCTGAAACAATATGCCACTGAAATCGGGTGTATCATCAGACCTGTTCGGTGCGTTGTCCATGTTTTCGTTATCAACTGTTGAGTCTGGATTAAATTCATCACTTTTTATTGATACATTTATTCCTGATGGGGCACCTGAGCTCTTTTCAGTTGTACCATTGATATTTATGGTTTCACTGTTTTGCCTGTCTCGAAGCCATACATATACATCTTCCCACGCAGGATCATCATCGCCGGTTTCATCAAAGTATTGCCGGGGAATGCCAGGTAATTCTTCGGGTATTATTAATCCCGGGATGTCCCACTGGTACTGGCCTTTTTTTGAAAAAAATGTTTTCTCATGTGTACGTATAAAATTATTTACCACCATGTCCTGGGCCCTGTTACGCAGTACCGCATCCTGTTCACCTGGAGCCCGGTGATCGTGGTTCATCATCACGTGCATCATCTCGTGTACAAGTAAACCGATGATTTCCTCATCGCTAAGCCCATCAATAAATTCTGGATTATAATATAATGTAAGACGTGACTGCACAACGGTGAGTGCGATGGTTGGTATGGACATTTCGACTGACAGGTGAACAGACTGATAAAAATACGACGTAAAACGGCTTCTTCGCCATAGTTGCTCCAGTATATCTTCCATTTTACGATGTTGCAGGTTAGCTGACATATCCTGTCTTACACCTCCAGCAACTTTCCGAAACGCTCCTTCAACAATTCCCGGGTATCATCGTCTTCAATTAATCGCAGCGCGCCTGGAACACTGGTAAATAAACCGCAATCTCTGACCATCATGTAAAAGAAGGACATCCTGGCATCTGCACGGGCGTACCCGGTAAAGGTAAGAACACTTTTCAATTCCAGTAGATCATCATGGGTAAGCTGCCCCTGCTTCATAATGTTTTTCTCACGAAGATAATCCAATGAACCCGAAAGGGCCCATAGCAGGTCTTCAGCTGATATTTCACCAGATTTAAGCATCTCAAGCTTTTCATTGTTACCGGAAAGTATATCATGTGTTCCAATCGAGCGTGGTGATGTGAATTGTGCGGTAAAATCACTACCGGCTATCTCACCTACCAGTGAAATGATAACCTTCTCCAGCACGCTTCGCTCATCAGATTCCAGGTAGGTAATAAATTCTTCAACGGTAGTCAGCTGGTATGATCTAAATAACGTTTCGGACACCTGATGCCAACCACGTGGATTGGGATTGATGTTTCGTTCATCCCATAATCTCTCAGGAAACAGAACTATATATCGTGTAACCGCCGGATGAATACCTGTAGAATATGCCCATTCAAGCCATTCGTCAGTTGAAGGTTTCAGATGAAAGATGGCAAGTCTGCCATCCAATGCTGAATCGTCAAAATCAGTAATTGTAGTATTATCAAGCTCTCCAAGGTTTCCTGCAAGAACAATCGACGTCTTTTCAGGTAGAGCATGTTCTCCGCACATGTGTTCGGTAATAATCTGGAACAGGGTTTGGATTACGGTGGGATGGGCCCGGTTCGCCTCGTCAAGAAACCACAATATTCCATCATACTCTTCCGGGACCTCTTCGGGGGGAATAAACTTTGGCCTGTAATATACCATTCTTTTTTCATGATTATCAGGCACCGGGTATCCACCCAGGTCTACGTTTTCTTTGAAAGCAAGCCTGGTATCTATAAAATAATAGTTTTTTCTCAACGCTACTTGTTTCACCACTGCCGATTTGCCAACACCAGGATGACCCACTATCTTTAACGCGTAGTTTATAGTTGATTCAGCATCAAGATACTGTTCAAGGATTGTTTCGAAATCTTTTACACTTACTTCGACAGGCTTTTTCATTGGAAATCTTCCCGTTTTATCTCTTTACTTATAAGCGATTTCTCGCTTAATAAATAATAGTATACCCTTGCTATGAGAATAATCAAAATTTTACTGGCTAGAAGGCTTCACCAAGTGTAACATACACACCGAAGAAATCTCTGCTGAAACCGAAATCAAGTCTTATGTTAAGGTCTTGTTCTTCTTTTAACTTGAACCGCAATCCGCCTCCATAGGCATAGACTATATTCTTATGACTGAACATATCGAATGATCTTGCCACCTGACCGGCGCTGCAGAATCCTACGGCAGAGAAACGCCAGATAACAGGTATGCGGTATTCGGCCTGTCCTACGAACATATTCCTGTCACGATATCGCCCTTCAAAAAGCCCACGCATAATCTTCTGCCCACCCATCTGGGATAACATGTAAAAGGGGACTTCTCCTCCAATGTAACTCATATACCCCTGCAGTGCCAAAACATGAGAGTACCAGAATGGTTCGTAAACCCGCACATCCAAGACCACACTGGTAAAGTTAAAATCACTTCCAATAAATTCATTATGATCTATTACCTTGAATTGGGCATACGTACCGTCCCTGCTATAAATTGTATCATCACGCGTATCATAATTTATGGACAACCCAATTCCTGATACCAGGCCACCGTTATCTCCATCAATATTCCCTTCATCCAATAAATTACCATCTTCTGTATGAACCATCTCTCGATAATCCAGGTTGTAAATAAATCCGGCATATATTCTTTTCCACAATGCCCTTTCGGCCCTGTTGCGCGATGAGAAGATCTTCGCAGTATATGATTCCCAGTCATTCTCCTTCGTATCGGGACCAATGCCGTAAAACCTGTCGGGATAATTCATATATTCAAGGTCGGTTTTTATATGATATTTGTCACGGGCAAGGTAAAATTCAGGGAACACCTGAAAAATAAACTGATCACGCTGGGTATAGGTCGCCGTAACAGCCATTGTTGATGGACGCAACTTGATGGGTGGTATGGACATTATGGTATCTTGAAATGTATATAGGAATACGGCACCACCTGCCATCTGAGTTTCCGGTTTATAATAAGCGTGTGGTATAAACAGCCAGGTATCACGGCGCAATACAAGGACATCCTGAACAGGTTCATCTTTTACCATTTCTTCTGAAATGAGAGGTTGTACGATGATTCCCTGTAAAATTAAGATAACTGTCAGTATAAATCTTTTCATTTAATCCGTGTTTAATCCTTACTGCGTATAAATCCCTTAAGCAGGACAGATATATTTTTCCTGTAATAGTACAAAAGTCCGGTTGCCGTAAGACATATCCCCAGAAGAGATGGTAAGAAGGCTGTAATCAACGTAATAATAAAGAACATCGAATACAGCAAGATAATTATTATCACACTCCAGGGATAGAACCATGCCTTGAAAGGCCGTGGCGCATCAGGATATTTTTTTCTAAGAATAAATATTGAGGCGAAAGTCATAATATTGAAAATTGTGCCTGTCAATGTAAAAAAGTCTATTACCGCTTCATAAGAATTCGCGGCAAATGAGGCAAATATTAACAACACTGTTGCCCATAAGCCCTGCAGCATAAGGGCCCGGTTTGGTGTCTTAAACCGTGGATGCAACCTGGCACAGCTTTTAAAGAAAAGTCCATCCCTGGCCATGGCCTGCCATGTTCGTGCCTTGACAAGTATTTGGGTGCTTACATTACCAAAGGTGTTAAGCATCACTGCAAGGGAAATGAGTATTCCACCAACTCCTCCAATGGCCATTTTAACCGCGTCAACTGCAATCTGATCTGCTTTCATGAACTCGGCCATTGGCAATTGGTACATATACGCGGCGTTTGCGCCAGCATACAATAGAAGCACACCGAGAATTCCAATTATCAATGAAAGTGGAAGATTTTTTCGCGGATTTTTCACCTCTTCTGCCACATATGTGGCACCCTCCCAGCCGCTATAGGCAAAGAACGCGTATCGTAATGCTGCTCCAACAGCAAGTATGGTACCCCAGTTGAATTCTTCAGGCCAAAGTGGTGTGGTGAAATTAGACCAGCTTCCTCCTCCACCGGTAAAACAAACTGCAATAACAAGTCCAAGTGCTATTACCTTTGCGCTGCTTACTATTACCTGTACTATACCACTTAAATGAACACCCCTCATATTTATTGCTGTATGCACCCATATGACAAACAGTGATAAAATAATTACAGTAGCCCTCGTAATAAATACGTTCAGATGGTTACCTGATGCGATCATGTAGAGTTCAATTGAATATTCGGCGAAGACAAGTGAAACCGCGGCTATAGCCCCTGTCTCAGATACAAAAAACATGGCCCATCCCCTGAGAAATGTCCACAAAGGACCATAGGCTTCCCTTAAAAATACATAGGGACCACCTGATTTGGGCATCATGGCCACCAGCTCGGCATAGCAGACGGCACCAAACAGTGTTATTATGGCCCCGATAACCCATACTGTACCGAATAATGCGGTTGATGCAACAAGTGCCATTATAGGGGCAGGTGTCCTGAATATACCTGAACCAATGATTCTGCTTATGACAATGGATACCGCTTCAATTAAACCTAGATCTCTTTTCAGGTCGGTATCTTCGGAAAAAAGCCAATCTTTTCCCCGTGGTGTAACAGTTGACTGCGTCATATAAAAGTTTCCCCGTAGAGTACAGGTTATGAATTATTGTTTCGGGGGAAGCGGACCTAGGTACTGGTAAAGGTAGCACTTTAACCTTCCATTGTACAGTTTACGATTTTTATCAGCTTTTTTCCCGAAATACTTTTGAAAATCTTCATGCGCGGTTAATATGAAAAATGACCATGTGTCAAGTTTCGAAAACACTTCTCCCATGGTACGGTAAAGTGATTCAACTTCTCTCTTCTCACCGATACGTTCACCATAAGGAGGATTGGTTACTATACAGCCGTATTTATTTCTGGACCCGAACTCTTCAACTGGTTTTTTCTGAAAGGTAATATATTCTGACACACCCGCAAGTAACGCATTTTCACGTGCGATCTTAAAGACACTCCAGTCGGGATCAGAGGCGAATATTGTAAACTCGGCTGTATTTATGGATTGGCGGGCCTCTTCCCTGACCTTTTCCCAGCTTTTTTTATCCACATGAGGCCAGCTTTCCGCGGTAAATTCACGATTTATCCCGGGTGCCTGGTTTCGTCCGATCATGGCAGCCTCTATTGCGATTGTTCCTGATCCTGCCAGGGGATCGGCAAACACCCTTGATGGATTCCATCGGCTCATGAGAATCAGCGATGCTGCAAGTGTTTCCCGAAGTGGTGCTTCTCCGCTTTCCCGTCTGTATCCCCTCTTATGCAAACCAGGTCCACTGGTATCAATGGAGAGTGTAACCTCGTCTTTCAAAAGGGCTACTTCAATTTTATAAACAGGACCATTCTCATCGAACCAGTCCTGCTTGTATTTTCTTTTCATGCTCTCCACAACTGCCTTTTTCACGATGGACTGGCAACCGGGGACACTGTGAAGAATTGATTTTACAGATTTACCTGTTACATGCATCTCTCCATTGACAGGTATGATCTCTTCCCATGCTACTTTCAGCGTTCCCTGGAATAATTCTTCAAAATCTTTCGCTGTAAACCGGGCCATCTGTATTAGAACCCTGTCGGCTGTGCGAAGCCAGATATTGCACCTGGCCACATCTTCATCATCCCCGGCAAAGGTCACCTTTCCGTTTTCTACCTGTAAATCGTTATACCCGAGTGCCCTTAACTCGTGGGCAAGAATGGACTCTAATCCAAATGAGCATGTAGCTATTATTGTATTTATCATTATCAGGAAAGTGCATCCAGTGTTATGTAACTATTTCGAATTGTTCCTGCTTATCTTTCTGGTATATATCTTCAACAACAAATTTATTTTCTTTTAAATAATTATACATCTTTTTAGCGTTTTGAAGTTCAGAAAAACCAAACACCACTCCGCAATGGTCTGTTATTTCCTCAGGAACTGGCAGCATGGTATATGTTACAGTCATGTCGTTTACATCTGACTGTAACCACTGATCTGCACGTATGCCTTCATTCACCGATGAAAATGTCACGAGGTAATTTATTTTTCGAACGGGAAGTATTTTCAAAAATATCGCAACGACATGAAGTTTCACACCAAGGGCGTAAAACATCAATCTTTCCTTCAATGTCTCACCGTGGAACCCCTCTCCCCTTTGAATCTCCACAATATGCGAACCTTCTTCTTTTCCAGTCTGTATCAACCGGTTGCCTGTTTCATAACACCACCTGCTTATATCATTTTTAAACTCCTCGTCATCTGCAACTGCAGTAAGATGTTCACCTGATACCAGCGAATTCATTTTACGCGAAACCATGGAAACAGGAATTGGACATTTATACCCACGAGTATCAACTATATGTTTTTCTTTCATAATTATGGCTCCCTTTTTGGTATCAAAAACCTAATTCAACATTTCATGATGGTCAAGAATATTATATATATAAAACACACTATTCATTGACAAATTTATACTACAAATTAATGTATCAAAAAAACCGGGAGATTACCAATGGAACAGCTTCAAAAAGAGCAACTTACAAAAATTCCCAACAGAACTGACCATACATGTTTTGGATGCGGACCGGGTAATCAGCATGGGTTACAGATGGAATTCTATACTGATGGCAACATGGTCTATTCCTGGGTTGACATTGAACAGCATTTTCACGGGTGGGTAAATCTCACGCATGGTGGGATACTGTGTACATTATTCGATGAAATCATGAGCTGGACAACCATTTACCTGATGAGAAAGTTCATCCTCACTAAAAATATATCGGTAGATTTTCTAAAACCAGTATATGTACAGAATAGCATACGTGTTGAAGGTGAGATAATCGAACATAAAAATGAAAGGGAAGCCATAGTTGAAGGAAGGATGTATAATGCTGACAATCAACTTTGCGCAAAATCCAGGGGGACCTTCGCGCTGGTTACACTTGAAAAATTGAAATCGCTGGGTAACTTCCCCCAGGAAGAGATAGAAGTATTACAGGACATGATGGCAATGAATGGAGTGTGATGTATTCACATTTCGTGAAACTTCATGTATGTATAATAGCGGAACTTTATCATGAAATAACGGTTTGCCAGCAACTTTTTTCCCATGAAATTATATGGAGAATAATCGATCGGATTTGCGAGTATCGCTATCAATCGTGCTGACTGGTCAATATTCATTGTTTTTATTGTTTTCTTAAAATGATACTCTGCTGCCCGTGACAGGCCGAAAATACCATTGCCCCATTCGGCATAATTAAGATACAGCTCGATTATTCGATCTTTGGGTAACATTGCATCCATCTGCAAAGCGATTAAGACTTCAAAATATTTTCGAATAAGTATTTTCTTGGGTAGAAGAAACAGGCTTCTGGAAATTTGTTGAGTAATAGTACTGCCCCCGAACATCCTGTATCCGACTTTCATATTTATCACGTATGCACGCTTTATAGCTTCTATGTCGATTCCGGGGTGCTCGTAAAACTTATAATCTTCCGTTGAAATTACCATTTTTACAAAATTATCCGGTATGTCGGCAATGGGGACATATTCAACCGGTTTAACATCCTGTCCGCATACAAATTCCCTGTATAACATGAGACTGGTAGTAGGCGGATTGTAATAATTGAGATACATCATTATAAATCCCATCAACACAAAAAATACAAGATGGGAAAATACGGTAACCTTCAAAGTAGTTAACCATATTTTTTTTATAGTGATCTTTATACGTTCAAGTGTTTCCAGTCTCATTATTTTACAACTTCTGACATTGATAACTTATTTTCATCTTTATTATCACTAAAATACCATATATCATTTTTGTGACCGGAGCCGTCGTATCCGCCGATAATCCAGATGTCATTACCGAAAACCACGCAGGAATGAGATACACGTTCTCCGAAATCACCGAACTCTTCAAACTGATCCCAGTGTATACCATCAGTTGAACGATTGATGGCACCACTCTTTCTGAATCCGCCAATAACCCATATCTCGTCAGCGAATGCAACAACCGAGTGACCACCACCTGCGAAAAAAGAGGTTTCATCTACGGCCATTTTCCAGTTTTTCCCATCACCTGAATGCCATACATCACTCAAGCTATGAAAATTATTCTCGTCATCCACATAAATACCACCAATCACCCACAACCTGTTCTTAAAAACTATTGTGGCATGACCTCCCCTTGAACCGAAGGCTGCATTGTTTGTTACGCGAACCCAGTTTTTCCCATCAGTAGTGTTCCAGATATCAGAACTGGTAGCAATACCACCAATAACCCACAATTTATTATTGAATACAACGGAAGAATGTCCACCGCGTGATGAGAATGGTGTAGCGCTGCTTACACAGGTCCAGTTTTGTCCATCTTCTGTCATCCAGACATCATTTAAATCATCAATATTCCTGTTTTTATCAAAGCAAAGGCCGCCGATAACCCATAATTTATCCTTATATACAACGCTGGTATGCCCGGCACGTGGCTTGAAAGGTGCGTTTTCTATCCTGTTTTTCCACTGTATACCCTCATTGGAATACCAGACATCGTTATGTGCCTTTTTACCATCCCAGCCGCCAATTACCCATAACTTGTTTTTAAACGTTACACAGGTATGACCCGATCTTGCTTTAAAGTTTGCGTTTTCGGTAACCATGTGCCAGTCATGTGAACGTATGGCAGGATGCGAAACAATGTCATTGCCAAGAATTATTCCGCATAGTAAAGATGAGACTATGATTATACTGGATAAAAGGAATATTTTATGTTTAATTACGTATCTTTTCATGATTTTAATATTATCACTATTTATAAATTTGTATAATTTTCCAGGTTATCACACCTGTCCATTCATTTAGTTTACACTAAGGGTGTTATCTCGCAGTTTTCCGAGGATCGTAAGGTAGTCTCTATGCATTCCATGTAATATACCACCCTGAGGGGAAACATCAGGAATATATGGATTTTTTTCATTGATTTAAAGTATTTATAAATATTGATAACATTACCCAGATGTCAACTTAAAAATCATACTTTTTATTGTACTATAAAATAATTATGTTGCTATTTTTTTTCGTATTTCAATATTATATTTCTTCAGCTTATTATGCATTGTTTTCCTTGAAACTTTTAACGCCCGCGCTGTATTGGAAATATTGTAATTGAAATGTTTTAACACCTCTTCAAGATATTCTTTTTCCATTTCTTCAAGACTCTTTATACTGCCTTCACCATGCATTGAAAATGTTGAAATACCCGGTTCTGTAATGCCAAAAGTGCTCCCTGCTTCTTCAAATTCCAGCACACTTTTAACGGTATCAATGCTGATAATCTTTTCAGTTGACAGCAGCACAAGCCTTTTAACCACGTTTTCCATCTGTCTCACATTTCCAGGCCATGAATAATCAGACAAAAACAGTCGTGACTTCAGGTCAAGGGTAATTTCACGTCCAAATTCAGTGCTGAACTTATCCAGGAAAAAATCAATAAAAAGAGGTATATCTTCCTTTCGCTCTTTCAAAGGTGGAAGATATACAGGTACAACGTTAAGCCGATAGTAGAGATCTTCCCTGAATGTTCCCTCTTTAACCATCTCGCGCAAGTCCCTGTTGCTTGCTGCCACGATTCGTGTGTCTACTTTTATAACCTGGTTCCCACCAAGCCGTTCGAATTCTTTTTCCTGCAGCACCCTCAATAGTTTTGCCTGCATATCAATAGACAGGTTGCTAATCTCATCAAGAAACAGTGTACCATTACTTGCAACCTCGAATTTACCTATCTTTTTTGCTATTGCGCCGGTAAATGCGCCTTTTTCATGACCAAATAATTCACTTCCTATAAGGTCCTGGGGTATAGTGCTGCAATCTATTGATTTAAATGGATACTGCTTTCTGTTACTATTGTAATGTATTGCCTTTGCGATTATTTCTTTTCCTGTGCCACTGTCACCGATTATCAGTATGGTACTGTCAGTATCGATCACCCTCTCAAGGGTTGCAAAGATTCTTTGCATTTTGTATGATTTTCCAATAATATTTCTGAACCTGAAACTGACACTTACCTTTTCACGAAGTTCGCTAACTTCTCTTTCAAGGTCCAGTTTCTCTACTATATTCTTTAATATGACAAGAAGCTTATCATTATCAAAAGGTTTTACCAGGTAATCATAAGCTCCCAGCTTCATAGAGGTAATGGCTGTCTCAATATTATTCGAAGCGGTTATAATAACCACAACGATGTCCATCTTGTTTTCCTTTACACGACGAAGAACCTCTATTCCATTCATACCCGGCAGCTGCAGGTCAAGAATCAAGATATCACATGGTTTATTCTTCAGCCGATCCAGTATGGTATCACCACGATCAATGGTATGTACATTAAATGAATCTTTCAGCAAATCGTTAAGGAAGTCTCTTACACCTTCCTCGTCATCTGCAATTAATATGTCATATGTGTTTTCCAACATGTTTTCCATTAATATATATAGTATGTAATATAATATATATGAATTAAAATGTTATAGTAAATACTGAATCAGGCAGATCTATATATGCGCTAAATGTCCAGCCCTGGGAGTGTGTATTACAGTATACTTCGTATAATTCAGTACCCGTAATAAAGTACTGTGTGGATGAAAATGGCAGATAGAATATTTTGTCCAGGATCTGGCTGAAATTAATTCCTCTGAAGACAAATTTTACACCAGTTGTTTCATTTTCTTCAAGTGCAACATCAAGCTTAACATCAGGATTATTCTCCCAATCAAAGCCTTCCACAATACAATATAATATTCGAATAAACCTTTCTTTATCACAATTTACCATGAAGGATTCTGAATTTGTATAAAATTGAAGTCTTCTGGAAGTCTCATCTGGTATATTATTTATGTAATTCTTCACAACCTCAACTATATCGACTTCATCCTTTTCCGTTGAAACTACAGTAAATGTAGAGTATAAATGATCAAATGTTTGATTTATCCGCTCTATTTGTTCAAGTACCATCTTCTGTGATTTTTGGACAGCGTCAACATCATTCACCCCCCTTGACAACAGCTGGGTATATCCTTTCATAATAGTAAGGGGGTTTTTAATTTCGTGACTGATATTTCGTATAATTTGTTCAACGATAAAATACTCATCTGACATTATGCTATCCATCAATACTCCAGTATCTTCGCATCCGCCCATAGTTTTTCAAGTTGATAATATGTACGGGTCTCTTCTGTAAAAATATGAACAACTATTTCATCATAATCTATAGCTATCCACGGAGATACCATGTTCGGTTTATTCTTTTCTTTCAAACCCGCTTTTTTAAAATAGACCTGTGCTTCTTTGGCAAGTGCCTTGCAATGGATCAATGAATTACCAGTACATATTATAAAAAAATCCAGGTATGAATTGATTTCTCTCAGATCAAGAAGTATTATATCCTTAGCTTTTTTTTCATCAAGCAGCCTGGCACAACCGCGTGATAATTCAATAACGTTATCAATTGTCAGAGTTGTTAACTTCACAAAGCAAAATCCTTTCCTATGATTATCAGTATATCATTCAGTTGGCTGGTATCAATGACATGGTATATTCGATCTACCCCAATGATTGATGAGACATTTCGCACCTGTTCTATACTGCCCTTCTGATTTATAATGACTGTATTCTCATTTGGAGGAAAAGGCGATGTACCGAATTCAACCACAGTCAGCCCTTCCCGGGTAAGCATGTTTCTCATTTTCTTCGCCAGTCCGGAAATCATAGTTCCGTTTAATATTTTCACCTTTATTGATGACTCATTGTTAACATTCAGTACAATTGGTTTTAGAAAACTTTCTTCATATATCTTATATGTTACCTGGTCTACGTAATACCCGCCATTCTCGTCAACCCTGCCGGGAAGCACTGATGTATGCAGATTACCGGATTTATAAAGTATTTCTACTATGGTCAGGGCTTCCTGCGGTAATATATTTGTTTTCACACTCCTTAACATTTCAGATGCGAATTGACTGGATACAAATTTCCTGTATATATCTTTTTTATAAAATAGAGTTAACAGTACATCCTGTATTCGGTCATATTTTTGATAGATAGACGGATTCTGTGAATTGACAATATAATCAATTACCCTGTTACCATCCAGATAATTGATACCATAACGGGTTCCTGTTAGATTTTTAGCCTGGTCAAGTATGTAAAGGTCAACCCCTTCAAGAATATCAATCATTCGGCGTACATCCGATTGGTATAACTGCATGTAGAATGATATTTTCAGATGAATGTCGTTATATATGGAATCAGTGATGATATCATGATCATCTTCAAAATCAATAGTATCAATCCTGACACCTTTGTCCTCATCAGTTCTGACAAGGTACGAAGGGGGAATAAATGTGATACCAGTATTTCCGTTTTCAGGATTTATACTGATTATGCTATAGAAAGGATTAACATCTTCAGTATCATTAACATTACCCGCCACCAGGATATTTATAAGTTTATTCTTTTGTACCAGTACTTCAATGGCATTTCTGGTACGTATACGGTAAAAATACACACCCGTTATAATCAATATAACAACAAATACCGCGATAATACCTATAAACACGTTTCTTTTCAACGTAAATACAACTCCTTTTCCTTAATATACTCCCTGACACTCTCTGGGACAAGGTATCGTATAGTTTTATTCTCGTTTATTCTTTTTCTGATATCAGATGAACTTATTTCAATAACCGGGTTATTTCCACACATTATTCTATTTATAAACCTGTTAAACTTGCTGTCAAGTTTATCACCGGGACGTTTCATAATGATAAATTTCACCAGTTGGAACATCTCTTCGTAGTCTTTCCATGTTTCTATATCATTAAACGCGTCATAACCGAGTATGAAAAAATATTCATTACCCGGATTGTCCTGTATTAGCTGTCTTGCTGTATAGATTGAATACGAGGGTGTGTCTCTATCCAGTTCGATCGATGAAACATTAAAGAGGGCATTACCATCAATAGCCAGCTTTATCATTTCCATCCTGTCTTTTGCGGATATCCCATTTCCCAGTTGCTTGTGAACTGGATGCCTGGCAGGAACAAACAAAATTTGGTGCAGGTCAAACTCTTCACAAATATATTGCGCATTTATGAGGTGTCCCATGTGGATGGGATTAAATGTGCCTCCAAATATACCTATTTTCAATCTACTGCCCTGTTCATTTGATTGGATATTTTGGCTATACTAAAGATGCTTCAATTACTGTTTACCGTATATAATAGTCAAGTATAATTCTCACAAAGATTCATGCCCGACAATCCCTTCGATCAGTTCGGTTGAAACATTGTTTTGATCGATAAAACTGTTAAATTCATTATCATCATACCTGTATATTGCCATGAGAATTTGTTCTTGTATATTACGTGATGCAGTTTTATAAATCTCATTGAAGAAATGTATATTTCGCTTTTCCATATCTTTAGAAATAAGCCATATTATTGTTCTTTTTATATATTCAGATCCTTCACGTTTAAAACGTTCTTCAAGAAAACGGTTATCTACTATGCCATATGCTGAAAGTGAATAATAACCCGCAAGCCTGTCCAGTTCGCTTTCACTTGAAAGCAGACTCATCACATACCTGTATTCTGCCACCGGCCTTACTATGAAGATCGATAGATATGACTGTTGTAGAACAAGTTGCTGCAACATCACGTGACCAAGCAGACGTCCGCCGAAAAGCCCCACAAGCATGGCTGAGAGCAAAATACCAGATATCCAGGCAATATATTTTCTTTTATCAGTTATCATAAGTTAGAATACTACAAAATGCTGCTTCATCCTGTCCAGCTTGTTTTATTATTGCCCATTGTTCTTGACAAAAATAGATTGTTTCCATAGGAAACAAGGATATGTAAATCGTTACAAAAGTTTTTACCAACCTGCAGGGGAAATACATGAAATACGAAGCTGTTATTGGACTGGAGGTTCATGTCCAGTTAAATACTGAATCAAAAATATTTTGCGGGTGTTCTACCCGATTTGGATCAGATGCGAATACTAATATTTGCCCGGTATGCCTGGGACTTCCCGGTGTCCTTCCTGTTTTAAACCGTGAAGTTTTACGAAAGGCCATACTGGCGGGACTCGCGTTGAACTGTAATATTTCTGAATACAGCAAGTTTGACAGAAAAAATTACTTTTATCCTGATCTTCCAAAAGCATACCAGATATCACAATATGATAAACCTGTATGTTACGATGGTTTCATTGAAGTTACCACAGAAAAAGGACCCGCAAGAATTGGAATAACGAGACTGCACCTGGAGGAAGACGCAGGTAAGAACATCCATTCTGAAGACCCCTCCAAAAAAGTATCTTATGTTGATTTTAACCGAACAGGGGTCCCCCTTATTGAAATCGTATCAGAACCAGATATTACCACATCAGAAGAAGCATACCAGTACCTTATGAACATGAAAGCCATATTGAAATATCTCCAGGTGTCTGATTGCAATATGGAAGAAGGCAGCCTTCGTTGTGATGTGAACATATCACTGCGCGAAAAGGGTGTAAAGAAATTCGGTGAAAAGGTTGAAATAAAGAATCTGAACAGCTTCAGGGCAGTTAAATTATCTATTGATTATGAAATCAAGAGACAGTCTGCCATGCTCGATGATGGAGAACGCATTGTTCAGGAAACACGGCTCTGGGACGCAAATACAAATCTTACATACAGCATGCGTTCAAAAGAGGAAGCCCATGATTACCGTTATTTTCCCGAACCCGACCTTCCTCCAATGGAGATCAGCAATGAAATGATACAGGAAATGAAGGATCAGATGCCTGAACTTCCATTTGAAAAGCGTCATCGCTTTATCCGGCAGTATGAAATTCCTGAATACGACGCCGAGGTTCTTACATCAACCTTCCAGCTAGCCAACTATTACGAGTCAGTGATCAGCAAAAATGTGAACCCTAAAAAAGCATCCAACTGGATTATGAGTGAACTCATGGGGAAAATCTCTGACTCTGAAAAAATCGATGATTTTCCTGTAACTCCATCAAAACTTGCCATATTATTAAAACTAATAGAAAACAATACCATAAGTGGTAAAATTGCGAAGACTGTATTTGAAGATATGATATCAACTGGAAAAGATCCCGAGATTCTTATAAAAGAAAAAGGCCTTGAACAGGTTACTGATAGTAGTGCCATTGAAGGATTGGTGGATAATGCGATTAAGAACAATCCGCAGTCTGTTGAGGATTACAGGAATGGCAAGGAAAAAGCATTGAAATTCCTTGTGGGTCAGGTTATGAAAGAATCCGGGGGTAAAGCTAATCCCCAGATGGTTAACGAAATACTGATAAAGAAACTCTCATAACAAATGGTAGTAAAAATTAAATATTCAGGAGCACATTAAATGGAATCAGTAACCAGCACAAAGATACCTGGAGCACGAAGATTGTTCAGCGGCAAGGTTCGTGATGTTTATCGTGTTGACCGTGAACATTTAATTATTGTTTCTACCGACAGGGTTTCTGCTTTTGATCACGTTTTTCCCAACGGTATTCCCGGGAAGGGCATAATCCTCAATAAGATATCCAATCTCTGGTTTAAACATATTGAATTTGCCAAAAATCACCTTGTTGAAACTCATTTTTCCAACTTTCCTGAACCTTTTTGTAATTTTCCTGAAATGCTGAAAGATCGTTCAGTGCTGGTAAGGAAAGCGAAACGAATTGATTTCGAATGTGTGGCCCGTGGATATATTATTGGAAGCGGCTGGAAGGATTACAAAAAAACCGGTACAATATGCGGTATTGACCTTCCTGAAGGACTTCAACTGGCAGAAGAACTTCCTTCCCCAATCTTCACACCCGCAACCAAGGCAGAAACAGGACATGATGAAAATATATCAATTGATTATATGAAAAAGACTATCGGATCTGAAACTTCAGAGAAGCTTGCACATCTTACCCTCCATGTTTATGATTTCGCCAGGGAACATCTTCTTAAAGCAGGTATCGTGCTTGCTGACACCAAGCTTGAATTCGGTTTTCTTGGTAATGAAATAGTGCTCATCGACGAGGTACTTACACCGGACAGCTCCCGTTTCTGGGATGCGGATACCTACGAACCCGGCGTTTCTCCTCTTAGCTTTGACAAACAATTCATAAGGGATTACCTGGAAACTACAAGCTGGGATAAAAATTCGCCCCCTCCTCCTCTCCCGGATGATATCGTAAGTAAAACAACGGAAAAATACGAAGAGATTCTTCACCGCATTGAAGGTATCTGGACTTGATTTTAAGGATAAAGTTTAGTATATTTTATTACGATATTATGTATACAACTATTCAATGTTACTTCAATAATCGAGGGGGGAATTGATGGCCATACCCAAAAGGAATCCGTATGACCAGTATAAACAGACAGAGATAGGCACAGCAAACCAGGGCAAACTGATTGTTATGCTGTATGACGGTGCCATTAAGTTCCTTAACATTGCAATTGAGAACATGGAACCCAGAACCTATGATATCGTGAACACCAATATAATCAAAGCACAGGATATCATTTCAGAATTATTACTCTCTTTAAATATGAATGATGGTGGCCAGATTTCCCAGAATCTTTTTAACCTCTACATGTTCTTTAAAAAACAACTTCTTGAAGCCAATGTTCAAAAAGATCCCGAATTAATTACCGGTGTCATTAAGATGCTGCAGGAGCTTCGTGACGCGTGGGATAAAGTTTCAGCACAGGAAACCAAATCAGATAAAATCCCTTCAACAGGTAAAGGTAGTTTCAGCATTGAGGGATGATGTAAGTAATCTTCTTCATCAATTACTGGATATCATGAACCAAATGCATAAGTTGCTTCATGATATCCAACACCGCAACTCTCAACTTCAATATTACATTAAAACAGAAAATCACAATGCTATCACAGCTCTGGTTGATGAAAACAATGATACATTTGAATCATTATCAGAACTGAAATTTGAGGAAAGCAGAACAAAAGAAGCACTTGCTGCAATTCTCGGTATTAACATTGACAAACTTTCAAAACGTTTCAAAGAAGAGAATATCGCCATTTGGAATGAAATACATGAGACACAGGCCAGCATATTCATCTTGATGGAGTCTGTTCATGAACAGAATAAAGTTATTGTTGAAAAAATGGAAAGCCTGAAATCAACAATTCATAACGATATCAGGGGTATGCAGGTAACACTGAAATGGTACAAAAAAAAAGAAGAGTATCTATAGCTCTTCTGTCTTTTTTTCATTGAGCATTTTTTTTCTTCGCTCAAGCATCGAATCATAATCAAATTTGTATTTCTTCTTCTTGTAAACCTTTTTAAACTTCTCCTGGTATTTTTTTGATTTAAAATATTCCTTCATACGTCTTGATACTGGAAATATCTGTTCGGATGGGTCATACACCTGGGGTTCGCCGGTAGATTGATCAATTATGGTTTTCGTTAACATCCCCCACGAAAGATCGGCAAGTGAATACCCCTTCAGGTCCCTCATCATGGCCTTCAACACTGCCTCGTGTGATGGGTTAAAGAACTTAAATTTTCTGGAATACATTACCGCGCCGTGGAAATGATCCGGTACATCCATAAAACCATCCTTCACCACTTCCTTACCTACAAGATACATGATATCCATCATGTATTTAAGGCTTCCCAGACCTGGTTTATTCTGTCCGGGCAGCTGTGGTTTGTCAGGATCAAATTTCTTTTCAGGTTTCTGGGCTGACAACCATTCGATAACAACCATATCAAGGGTGATGATATCGTTATCCTCTTCGAAAAAACGCTTCTCCGGAACAAACCGTGATTCAGATACCCGCAGATCAACCAGGAGATTTTCAGGAGTTTTATCTTCGTAATATATTTTCAGGTAATTTATCTGGGCTTCATCTCTATCAATATCCACCTGTATATCTTCGAATTCCATTTTATTCAAATGGTCAACTAATCCAACCTTTCTTAAAAGGTTCATAATATCTTCTGGTTTTAACCTGTTCAGAAAAAGAACATTGTCCTTTTTCTGAAATGCGAAATACCCAAAACTGCCGTCAAGGTCAAGATCCGACATTTCCCTGGATAGAACGTTACCCATATCAACCGGCTCGAAATACTTCATTACAGAACGCTTATTGGGTTTTTTCACTCTTTCGCTCCACGAAGGAATTTTTTATTCTGCCCACCTGTCTGAATTATATACCATCTTTATCTGCATAAGAAGATGCTCCATGTTATGAGGATCAACTGATGGCACCACCATCATACGGGCAAATTTATCGTATTCTCTAACCTTGAGTAAAGATCGCTTATAATCATCATTTAATGTTTCTCCGATAATTATAAGACGTGCACATGTTTTCTCATATACCATCAGAAGATCTTCTGGATTTGTAACGGATATCACATCTTCTGTCGGCATAAAATCAGGTGCTATCTCAATATTCGAATCCCTCTTTCTTGAAACCAGGGTTGTGACAAGATCGGTATTTTTCTTAAACCTTCCAACAAAATTGTTATCAGCTGCAGGCTGAAGGTTTACAAAAACAATTATACCATTTTCTGAGTTTCGAAAAAATATTTTTTTGTTTTTTGAAATATTTCGTTTAACCTGGTTCCACTTTTTGTAATCAAGGGGTTCATTGTGGGTTATTGCCTTTGCAGGTATCAATGATGCGGGATCATCCGTATAGATATCGCCTATATGATACAGAAATCGTTTACGTTTCGTGTACCCACTGATATTATCAAGTTCTTCAAGATGCCGGTCAATATCATAGAATCCCATGGATGAATACGGTATTCTGTATTCAACTGGAAAAGTTGAGGAGAGATAACTGTACACAATTTCATCATAGAGTATCTCTACTTCTTGCAGGCCTGCTTTATCCAGGAAAATCAAATCATCTTTATACAATTCCTGATTATAACGGTATTTTCTACCCTTTGCAGTTATTTCGCCAAGAACCCTGCAGCTGAACTGTGGATTCTGATCTTTCACGTCAATTAGCTGACGGATTTTAACTTTCATTATCCCGCATTCGACATTCGATTTTTTTTGTTCATGCTAACTCTTTATTTTCTATCGCATGACTTATATTCTTTCTAACAGTATCGGACAATAATTCACAATTGCAAGAATATTTTAATATCATAATGCGGTGTAATATTCATATAATACTCACAGGTACCTATTCATACGAAGTTGATTCCCGTATTCCTCTTTCCATATCTAATGTAAGACCGTGTCTTCCTTTTTCAATTTTTATTTCAGTTGATGGGTATTCTACGTAACAATACTTGTTATCATATCTCGGGTAATCACGTTGTACCATGGAGGTACCGTTTACCTTAAACCTGCCTTTCCAGCCAAAAGAAATGTTTCCAGCTGAAGGAGATTCATAGGTAACTTTACCTCCCGCCACCCGTAACCTGCTTGATGCTATAGACTGCACAAATGAACTGAATGTTCCATGGTCTTTCTTTCGGCCGCACTCGCATATCCATGTATTATTTCTACCCGGCGCTATAACTTCTTTACCGGCTTCTTCCCCTTTATCCTGCCAGTGGTATCCATTGGCCGAATATAGTGCAATGTACCCATCTCCTTTTCTTCCGAAAATCCACCCACCTTTCTCTATTACTTCATCAAATTTTTTAGATGGGAACCAGGCGTGTGTTATGAACAACCTGTTGGTCATGTACAAACCCGGCATTCGTGAAATTTTGTAACATGCGATCAGAACATTTTCATGCTGGGCAACACGAGGTAATGTACCAGAACCAACCCAGTATCCGGCTGAAGTATTTTCAGTATGACCCGGGTGAGTAGTAAACACAACTGCTTCGGGTGACAGTGTGGCCTGCCAGATATGCTGCTGATCCCCCCCGTACCCCTTCCTGTAATCAACTGCCGAGCTCAGCATATAGTCTTTAGTTCTGAAGGTATAGGTATTGACCTCTTCACGGGTATTCCTGGTGAAATCCTTTTCCATTACCCTGGCAAGAATCGGCAGCAATCCCGTATAGCGGAGAAACTGTATTAACCCCTTTTTTGCTTTGAACATGCTGAAAAAATTGTTTTCCCACCATCTATACCTGTCAAAGAGTTTCATCACGGTCTGAATTGTTTTTGGATGGACGTATGCTTCCATGCTTAACAGTACCATCGCGTCATCTGGATCTTTTCTGTCTAATCCGAACTTCTTAGCGTCTTTTATCCTGAAACTCATACGCTGCCTGTTTATCATGTGTTCTTCATTGTGATGATGTGCTATCTGGGCAATCACAGTTGGCAACCTGTATCCTGAACTTATAGCAAGAGTTACCGCGCTCATATTATCAATACCTGAAAAAACACCCATGCCAAACAGCAGTTTCGCCGTGTCCGTAGTAGATTCCACAAGCCCGCTTTTCTTTTCAGCGGCATAGCTGCGTCCATGGGTTGAACCAAAAACCCCTTTGTACGAATTCAATGCCATATCCAAAAATATTAGATCAAGAATGATCTGCGCCTGCCGCACAATGACAGGATCAGAACAGAAGTCCACCAGGTTTACAAGTGCCGTAATGTCCTCATCGTAATACACGTGTGACAGCCATTCACTGAATCCAGCCTGGTAACGCAACCGCATCCAGGTGAGAAGCCTCTCACGCGACGCTCTCATCTTCTGGTACCCGGTCATACCCGAGTTTGCGAATACCTGGTCCGGAAACATCTGCCCTGCCAGGTATTCGTTGGCTGAAAACATAACCTGGTGATTTTCTGTCCAGGTGCACATAGAATCAATACCGGGCTCATCGGGCCAGTACTTGAAGCTCAGCAATGCTTTTTCAGCTGCCCCGATAAATTTTTTATCGAGAAGTTTACTGTCACGAAACTGGTAGAGTATACGTACAATACCCAGCATCACGAAGTCAGAACAATCATATCGTTTATTTATAAAATCAAGGGCACTGTGTAAGGCTCCCTTATGTACTGGACCTTTTTTATTGTACAGCCTGGCAAGTTCGGTATAGTATCCTTTTATAAACTTTTTCGCTGGATTTTTTTGCAGGTGCTGAAGAAGAGATTTTTTACGCTGTTGGTAATTACCTGAAAACGGCTTTTCACTATACGAATCAGCTACAGCTTTCACGGGATACCCTGCGGGAGGTCTTCCGTAATCCTTCAATTGAAAATCTGTTACACTTGTGGTTTCAAAAAAATCATAATTATAATTTGCTTCTTTATTTTCCTTATCTTTCATGGTACATTTCTCCATGTCACAATTTATACAATTACATTAAACCATAAAATTTCATAACAAAGATTCCCCCGGCAATAGTAAACAATGAAAAGGTAGTGGTAAGCAAAACTATTTGCGCCGCAAGGTCTCCATCGTTATCCATGGCTTTTGCCATTATAAACGAAGAGATTGCCGTGGGACACGCAAAGACAAGAAACACCGCTCCCAGTGTTTCACCACGTAATCCCATCTGCACGGATATTATTACTGCCAGCACAGGAAGTATAATGATCTTTGTAACCGATGCCCCAAGTGCGGTGATGAAAGTATGTTTCATCCTGCTGTAATCCAGGGTAGCCCCGATACACAGTAATGCCACGGGAAGGGTCATCTGGGCTACATATGAAAGTGTGCGATGGATAACCCCCTCGATACTGATCCCAAGTAGAGAAAATGGGACAGCCAGCACAACGGCAATTATCAATGGATTGGTTACAACCTGTATAAATATGTGGACCGGGGTAAGGTTATTTTCTTTTTTCAGGGGAATTGTGAGCGCAAACACGGATAATAAATTATACAGTGGCATAAGAAAAGCCAGCAAAATAACCACCAGTGTTACCCCGTCCTCACTGAACATGTTGATGGCCAGGGCCAGCCCGATAATTGCATTATTACTTCTGAAGGTTCCCTGGATAAATGGTCCCTGTTTCGTGGCTTCTTTTATGAAGATAACAGCTGTTATCCAGGCAATTATGAATGCCAGGATTGTAAGGCCGCACACCATTAGTATGACATTTGCATCGAATATCAGTGTAAAATCTGCCGCCGAAATTTTTAAAAAAACCAAAACCGGCATGGCAAGATTAAAAACAATTGCGTTGGCCTTCGTCACGAAAATGTCGTCCATGAATCCCAGTCGTGCCATAATCCTGCCGGCAAAGACAACCAGGAATACAGGCACTACAGCATTAATAGTAAAAAGAAGGTTATCCATAGTTCATGTATTCCAGGTAGCGGGAATCAACTTCAACCTTTTGACCAGATTCAGCCGACTTGTATATGGCTGATATGGCCGCCAGTACCGGCAATGACTGTTCCACTGGAATAAGATAGGGAATGTCCTTTTGAATCCACAGCCTGAAGGCATCCATGCTGCGGCTCAGGGCATGTATACCCCGTACCGGCAGTTTTGACTTTTTTATTTTAGTTCCATATACCTTAAGCTTTCGCTCTGATTCAAAACCCGTATAAATCGCCGTACCCTTCGAGCCATACACCTCGATTTGCACTGGTCTTGATGGTACCGCAATCATTGAACTGCTCACTTCAACAAGTCTTCCATCTTCCATTTCAATAATTCCCATGGCCAGGTCTTCAACTTCAACATCGGTAAACACCCGCTGCCCTGTCATGCCCTGCGCCGATTTCATTTTCCCGTTAAATGACCACAACAGCAGATCCAGTATGTGGCTTGCCTGTGTAAGCAGGGTGCCACCCCCTGCTTCTTCCATGGTGCAATGCCATGGACTTATTTCAAAATAATCGCTGTCCCTGTGCCACGGCAGGTTGCATCTGCCATAATAAAGATTTCCAAGCTGTCCACCCCGTGCAGCGTTTACCATGGTATAACATTTGGGATCGTACCTGTACTGGTAGTTTATACCCACCTTCAACCCCTTCTCACGGGCTACCCTGCAGATTTCCAGCGCCTCATCAATGTTATGGCTTACAGGCTTTTCGCAGAAAACGTGCAGGCCCCTGTCAAGGGCATCCATGATCATGGGGTAATGCAGGTTATGCGGCACCGCCAGGTACACCGCGTCCATTTCTACATTGTTCAGCAGTTCACTATAATCTGTAAAGCACGCGGGTATTTTATACTTTTTCGCGAACTGTATTACACTCTCCTCGTGAAGTGCAGAACATCCCACGATCTTAATCTTCGGATTTAACCTGGCAAGCAGTGCAACATATCTTGAGATGTCACCGCATCCTATCATTCCAATTCTGAATTTCGCACTCATAATGCCTCCCGTTATTATTGAATTACCCGGGTAATTCCACGCCTGATAATCTCTTTGAAAGCCGGATGGTCAGCAGATTTTGACGTATGTCCCAGTGAGAAATAGCAGATTCGGCCCTTACCCCGTGTTTTTGTCCAGATTACAGGTTCAGGGCTTCCGTTATTGTCCGCCACCGCATGTACGGTAACTTCCTGGCTATACCGGTGAATATATAATTCATCCTTCACGTTAAACGGTGGAATATCACCAAAAAGCGGGGATGATGTATCCGGTGTAACGGTGAATTTCTGAATTACATCATGTGAAATAAATTTACCGCCAAGAAATTTCTCATAACCAGGCTCTTCTTTAAACGATGCGGATGCCGCGTGAATGGCCAGGCATCCACCTCCATGTTCTACGAAATTCGTGAGCGTATCCAGTGCCTCCCCGGAAATATTTTGCCGGTGAAAGAACAGCACAACAGCATCATAAGAAGCCGGATGCAATTTCTTCAATCCTTCAACCGAATGAATCCTTGTGAGGGCAACCTGCCCGCTGGATTCAATCATGTTTCTGACTTTTCGTATCAGGGTAATTGAGGGATGTATAATACCCGTTGCCACATACAGTACATGTTTCACCTGCTATTCCTCCCTGTTTTAATATTCATCATCTCTGAATTGCTTCCAAACTGCTTCAAACCATATTTCTGATTCAGGCACAGCACGGGCATTCTCCACTTCACATGTAAATTCAAGGTTTCTGCCTGTCTTGATCTGCTGAATAACACCGCGAAGTGAATCATCTCCCCTTACATCGTTCAGCCATTTTGTGAACGAATTGTTCATTTCTTCTTTCCATACTTCCACTGAACCCACAAGCCATGACCCCCGTCCCCCCGTGATCTTTTCAAAAAGATTGGAGGCGGACACAAGGAATGCCATTGCGGTAACCAGCAGGTCTTCATTCTGTAAAAACATGATAAGCTGGTTGCTGCCGCTTATTCCTGAAAACCTGTGCACTTCCATCATGTGCATGCATGTATTAATGGCATTCCTGATCATTACGGGATCCCTGAAAATACCCATATTCTCTGACATGAGTGACTGCAGGGCCTCCCGCTCACGTAGCGGATCAACCTTACCGCCAGCCTGATACAGTCCTTCCAGGTATTTGAGCCTTTTACGCAATCCTTCATGCAGTAACTCTTCGTCATTGCGTTGACTTTTTATTTCACCCTGCCTTTTGCTTCTGCGGGCTATACACTGGGCGGCCCTGAGGGAGCCCACCTGGCCAGAATTCAAGGCGCTTCCTCCGGGTCGGTATACACCATGGGTACCACAGCATTCACCCACCGGGAAAAAGTTTTTCACATTCGATTCCCACC
>CAZVRB010000021.1:0-40469 GCA_964629365.1 uncultured Leptospiraceae bacterium | reverse complement strand
GGATGGGTTAGTTTGTTAACATACAAGGTGTATTCATTAAAAAAAAGGGGTTCGCCATGAAAAAAGCAATTATTCTTATAACATGTGTATTCTTCATTATTTCAGCAACAGGAATATTGTTTGCAGGTGGTGACAGTAACAAGTGTGATACGAAATATCCGGTGGTGCTTGCCCACGGGATGGGTGCAACAGATGGTATGCTGGGTTTCTTTGAATACTGGTATGGTATTGAAGACGCACTTGAAGATGAAGGTGCCAACGTGTACGTGACAAGGGTTAATTGCATGGACAGCACCGAGAACAAGGGAACGCAGTTCAGGCAGGAGTTCCTTTATTACCTGGCAGCATCCGGGAAATCAAAGGCAAATGTAATTGGCCATTCACATGGTACGGTATATACCCGTTACGCCATAAGTAATCTTGGACTTGCTTCAAAGGTGGCCAGTCATACAAGTATCTGCGGACCCCATCGCGGCAGCGCGGTAGCCGATGTAATAATAGATGTTGTTCCAGACAGCGGAGAATGGCTTGTGGGAGCAGCCCTCGACGTGGTATACGGTTTTATCATTGGTGATACCAATCCCAACAGCCTGGACAACGCGTACGCAGTTTCACGGCCATATATGAAAAATACATTTAATCCGAATACCCCCAATGCCTCGGGTGTGTATTACCAGAGCTATGCTACAAAAATCAAGTACCTGACTGCAGACCTCGTACTTCAGCCCACATGGCTATTACTGAACTTTTACGAGGGAGCCAATGACGGCCTTGTATCAGTGAACTCTGCAAAATGGGGAAATTTTCGTGGAGTAGAGAGCGGTGCCTGGTGGTGCGGCGGTGTTTCACATCTGAATGCAATAAATCACTTCTTCGGCATCACACCGGGCTTTGACGCGAAGGGCTGGTACGTGGATATCGTAAGTGGTCTTAAGGATCGTGGATTATAGAATAGAACCTTCTACAAAATATCCAAATATCGCATTAAGGGGGAGGAGATATCTTCCCCCCTTTTTTTATCCTGTTGGCTGATTATACAGGTTTTCTATTTCATGGATACGGGCGGGTATTTGACCGAAGTTGTGGGCCGTCCATCCATAACCTGCGATCTCTTCGACGGCATGTCCGAAGGCACATCCTATAAAAGGTATGTTGTTTTTCTCAGCGGCCTCACGGTCGGAATACCTGTCCCCCACCATTATATATTTGTTATGTTTGCCGTATGTTTCAATGTAATGGGCAACCAGTTCATGTTTGCCATGTATCTCTTTTTCTTCAAGGGTGGTCCAGGGTGAGAACAGGTGGGCAATTTCATGAGTTTCAAGTATGGCCTCAATGTAATCTCTCTGTCCGTTTGAGGCCACAAGCAGCCCGTAACCTTCATGGTGGAGTTGTCGAAGGGTGACAACCGCGTTGCTGAATATATGACCATCGCCGCTGCGTATGGCTTCACACAGCGCCGCGGTGCAGTAATCCATGAGCTGGTATTGCTGAGAGGTACTGATACCAGGGAAGAGGGTGGAGAATATATATGCTGCCGGTTGACCTACCAGCTTCATTATTTCATCACCGGTTGGTAGTGTTAATTCACTGCTGTAATTTTCAATACACCAGTTTTGTATGCCTTCCCTGAAAGAAAGTGTTACAATAGAGGTAGAATCAAAAAGTGTTCCGTCGATGTCAAGGGTGATATAGGTCATTATTATGTATCCTTTTATAAGTATATGCCAGGTTTATATTTCTTCTAAGAAGACGCAATATTTTTTCACTGGTAATTGTGTGGAGTGTGATTAATCCTTGACGGGGCCCCTTCATAACTGTTTAGATCGCATGAATTGTATTACTCATACATCAGGTACAGGTTATTAACGTGAATACAACTGTTCGCATAGGCAGTCTCGAGTTGAAAAACCCGATTACCGTGGCCTCGGGTACGGCTGGATACGGTGAGGAGCTTTCAGGTTATTTTGATATATCCAAAATCGGCGCCCTGTTTACGAAAGGGCTTTCCCTCAAGCCCCGGGCCGGAAACAGGGGCCCCCGCATAATTGAAACCCCTTCGGGTATGATGAATTCCATCGGGCTGGAAAACGTCGGTATAGAGGCCTTTCTGGATGAAAAGCTCCCCTTTCTTTTGAAAAAAGGGGCTGAGGTGATTCCCAATATTGCCGGTCATTCTGAAGAAGAGAACGTTGAACTGGCCCGTATTCTTTCAAATACCGGGGGCATTAACGCGGTGGAACTCAACGTGTCCTGTCCCAACGTGAAGGAAGGGGGAATGGCATTCGGCCAGGACTTGAAAATATTTACCCGACTTGTCGAACAGGTGCGAAAAGAGACAAAAGGGGTATTGATCATAAAACTTTCTCCTAACGTCACCGATGTGACCGCATTCGCCGCGGCCGCGAAAAGCTGCGGAGCTGACGCGGTATCGGCTGTAAACACCTTCCTGGGAATGAAGATTGATATCGGCACAAGACGCCCTCATTTTAAGAACAGGGTAGCAGGTCTAAGCGGCCCGGCCATCAGGCCCATGGCAATACGAATTGTGTACCAGGTATTTGAAAAAGTAGAGATACCCATTATCGGCATAGGGGGTATTATGGAATTTGAGGATGTTCTTGAATTTATGATGGCGGGTGCCACTGCCATACAGGTGGGCACGGGAAACCTGGTGGATCCGTGTATGAGTGGCAGGTTCGTGGATATGCTTCAGGAATATTGTGAAAAAGAGAAAATTGATACCATGGCTTCGCTTGTGGGCGCGGCCCACGCGTAAATACTACAGTACAGGTTACTATATGAAATACTGGAACAACACATTACGGGATATGTCTGAGTACATACCGGGAGAGCAACCGGAAAACTTGAATGAGTTTACCAAACTTAATACCAATGAAAATCCTTTTCCTCCGCCGGCCCCTGTGCTTGAGGCCATCGCCAAGCAGTGCAATGGAAACCTTCGCCGTTACCCCGGGCCCAGCGCGATGCCCGTTCGAAAGCTCTTTGCCGAAAAAAACGCCCTGGCCCCTGAAAATGTATTTGTTGCCAACGGGTCTGACGAGATATTTACACTGCTTTTCAGGGGATTTATCGAACCTGACGGGCTTGCCGCCTTTCCATATCCGTCATACTCGTTGTATTACACCATGGCCGAGGCAAATGGCATCTCCTATGATACGATCAACCTGGATGAATCACTTGATGTGAACTTTGACGCATTTCTTGAGAAGAAGTATGACATGATCATCATCGCAAATCCCAACAATCCCACCGGCAGGGGGGTTGCCATTGACAAAATACAGTCATTTCTTTCCAGGTACGAAGGCTTGCTGGTTGTTGATGAAGCATACGTGGATTTCTACGGTGAAACGGCTATCGGTCTTGTGAAGCAATATGAAAATCTTGTTATCACCAGGTCGTTCTCCAAGTCGTATTCTCTTGCCGGGCTTCGGGTAGGCCTGGCCATAGCCTCAAAAGATATTATTACCGGTTTTTTAAAGCTGAAAGATTCATATAATGTGGACAGGCTTGCAGAAGCCGGTGCGTATGCCGCCCTGCTTGAAGAAAAGGGCTTCAGGTATAATATTGAGATGCTTAGAAATAACAAGGAATACCTTGAGGATGCCCTTGCGGATGCGGGATTTGAGATAGTACCCTCAAAGGCGAATTTTCTTTTTGTGAAACATCCCGGTGTGGGATCAGAAGAAATATATACGAAGCTTAAAGAACGTAATATCCTGGTGCGGTATTTCAACGGACCGGTGCAGTCTGAATATATCAGGATAACTGTTGGTACCATGATGGAAGTGAAGCTGTTGATAAAAGAGATACGGGATATTACAGGAGCCGAATGATCTTGTTGTCCTGACCGGTGTAAATGCTTCGCACCATGCATTCATTGAAGGTGATACGTCGATCATGATATTTTTTCAGGTCTGATGCGTCAATCCAGGCGGTTACAGATTCGCTCTTGCCATCGTGAGTCCAGTAGAAACCAAGCACCAGGCCGATAACGGGTTGTTCATCAAGAATAGGATAGATATTTCTGCTTCTGTCAAGAAGGGGCTTAAGAGTGTTACTTATTACTTTCAGCGCGCGGTTTGTATACGAATCAGCAAGATGGGCGGGACTGTCATAAATGGTGAGATCATACCCCAGGTAGAGATGGTCCCTGTCTTTTGTTTTCTGATCATAATAAAAACCCACCGTTTTTTCCCTTACCTGGTGGGATTTTAAGCTGTTGATATCTTCTATTAGGTCAAGCATCAGTGATCTGTATCTTTTTTGCAGCTCAACCCCGCTGGTTGTATACCGGGATTCAGGCACAAGGTATTCTTCAGGATCAAGGGTTACCTCACGGATGGCGGCCTCTGTCGGCCCGGTGGATTCCTGCTCATGTTCAGGTGTGCTGCTGCATGAATTAAGAAATACCATGCAAAGACAAACTATTAACAGGGGAAGTTGTATTTTCATCAATGAGTACCTTCAAAAATCCGATATGATTTATAACCATATGATTTTACCGGGGAATGTCAAGAACTATGGCGTATAAAAACCGAGTTGCCATACCATTTATGATAACTGCATGTATCCTTCTTATGGGATTATCATGCTCTTCGAATAAGAAGACATACCATATGAACAAGGATCGCCCATCAGTTGTAACCGGTCTTGAACGGTTTTTGGGGGGGGACATAAAAGACTATCGCGGCAAAAACGTGGTACTGGTTACAAATCACAGCGGGGTTGATTACCATTTACAGCAGAACATCAACCTGTTAAGAGATAATGGCATTGAAATTGCCTTCGTGCTGGTGCCCGAACATGGACTTTACGGATATCGAAATGAGTATGACAGGCGCCTTTACAGCGTTGACAAAAAAAAGAACCTTATCATCTACAATCTGCATAAGCTGGATAAATCATCACTGAAAGGCCTGCTGGGTGTTGCCGAGGTAATTCTCTTTGATATTCAGGACATGGGAATGAGATGCTATACATACATCTCGGTGTTGAAATTTCTAATGGATACTATTAATGGAACAGGTATTGAACTGGTAGTGCTTGACAGGCCAAATCCCCTCGGCTTTTTAGAAATTGATGGTCCCTATCTTGACAATAAATTTTACTCACGGCATATCAGCGCCTTTCCCTCAACCTTTCTGTACAGGATGACACCCGCAGAAGCAGCATTGTATTACAGGGGGGAATTTTCCAGGGATGTGAAATTACGGGTTATCCGCATGAAAGGGTACAGCAAGGGACAGATGTATCATGAAACAGGTCTGCCATGGGTACCACCCTCACCCAATCTCCCCACATATGAATCGTCCATAGTGTATTCTGCGGTTGTGCTGCTGGAGGGGGTAAATATCTCCCTTGGAAGAGGAACCACCAAACCCTTTGAGTACATGGGTGCCCCATGGATCAACGCGGAGAAAATGAGCCGGGACCTGAACAAACTCTGCAATAACAATTTCAGGTTCAGGCCGGTATATTTCAAACCCACCTTTTCCAAGTACAAGGGCAGAAAATGCGCCGGCGTGCAGATATTTTACGTGGGGGGATCTTTCAGCCCGGTAAAATTTTCGTATATACTCACAAGTTACCTGCATAAAGAATACAGGCAATTCAGGTGGGAAAAGTACCGCCGCATGTTTGACGTGGATTACCTGGTGGGTACCGATCATTACAGGAAATCTATTGAACTGGGCTGGTCATACGACGATTTCATGGAAATAGTGGGACACGATATGAAAGTTTTCAAGAAGAAATCCAGCAGGTATTACCTCTACTGATTCTTTCCCCGTGCAAGCATTATCTGAAATTCGGAGGGTGGAAGAAACCGCCCGCCCGTGGTCCAGGCAATATGTGTGGCGGTTTTTCCAGGTATGTGCATGTCTTCCAGGTATTTTTTTCCCGGATCGGTTGAAGAGAGTATGGTATATCCGTAAAGCCCCGCGGCCGCGGAGGGTTCTACCTGCATTCCTTCTGAGATGTGCAGCATGTACAGCATGCGATACAGTTCTTCGTCCGGCACCGTAATGCAGCCGGCTACATGTTGTGCCACCAGCCTTCCGGCAAGCATTGAGGGGGCGGCAACCGCAAGACCATCGGCGTCGGTTTTGTTGGACAGGCCAACGTCGTATACCGAGACAGGCCGGGTGAAACCTGTCAGCAGGCCCAGCAATACACAGGGAGATTCCAGTGGTTCCACGAAAAAACAGTGAACAGCATCTCCGAATATCTGCTTGAGTCCGAAGGTTATCCCGGCCGGGGCACCTCCCACGCCGCAGGGCAGGTATACCAGCAGTGGGTGACGGGCATCAACGGTGATTCCCGCGTCCTTCAACTGGTTGCGCAGGCGTAATGCCGCCACGCTGTATCCCAGGAAAAGAAGCAGGGAGTGTTCATCATCAACGAAATGCGTGTAAGGGTCTTTTGCCGCTGCTTCCCTGCCCAGTGTTACCGCTGTTGAGTAGTCTGAAGGGTGTTCTATAACTTCTACTCCATGTGAACGCAGCAGTTCTTTTTTCCATTCTTTTGCGTCAGATGACATGTGTACTGTTGATTTGAAACCAGGGGCGGTTGCGGTAATGCCGATGCTTAAGCCCAGGTTGCCGGTGCTTCCAACGGAGAATGTGTACTTTTGGAATACTTTTCGGGCATCGGGGTCTGCAAGGCGTGTATAGGGGTCAGAGCCTTTCAGTAAACCATTCTGTTTTGCTATCTGTTCTGTGACATGCAGAACTTCATACACTCCTCCACGGGCTTTCACTGAGCCTGCCACGGGGAGGGCGTGATCCTGTTTTATGTAGAGGGTGCCGTTGAACCGGGTGTTATACACGGATTCCAGTGATTTCTGCATGGCAGGTGCAGGGGAAAGTGGTGATTCTATGATGCCCCCTGTTTCTACCAGTTCAGGGAACAGGCGTGCCAGGAGGGGGGCAAACCTGGTCAGCCTGTTGTCGGCATCCATGATGTCATCAATGCCGATGGGTGCAGGGGGCTCATGTACGGAGGGTACATGGGACGAATGGCCGGGAATCCATACCAGGGGTGTGCGTTTTCTCAGCTTGTCCAGTATATGTTCTGTTGATGCCTGTTTTTCCATGGGCAGCGTGTGTCAGGATGAAACCAGTGACGTCCCCCCCCTGTCGCCGGTTGCGTTGCCTTTCTCTATTGATAGTACCCCGTTAACAAAAAGGTATTCGATACCTGTTGCGTACTGATGTGGTGCTTCGTAGGTTGCCCTGTCAATGATCTTCTCCGGGTCAAATATCACGATATCGGCGAAATTTCCCTCAACAAGGGATCCGCGGTTCTTTATGCCGAATTTTTCAGCTGGCCGTGAGGTCATGGATTGTATGGCATGCTGCAGTTTCATGATTCCTTCTTCACGTACGAACCTGCCCAGTTTTCGGGGGAATGTTCCGTAGCACCGTGGATGGGGGTGGGTCATGTCTTTTGGGACGGTCCAGCCGTCTGAAGCGGTAAACACGTATTCATGGGGCATGATTTCCCGTACAACATCCATGTTCTGGGCAAAGAAGACTCCCATTGGGGCTGATTCATGGGATACCATTTGAGAATATGCCTTTTCAGGAGGCAGGTTCATTATTTCAGCGGCATGGGCCAGTGTTTTTCCCTCCATTGATTCGTTTTCAGGGAACATGGTTATCAGGATCTTTTCAGGCGGCAGGTATTCAAATACTTCGAGTATAGCTTTCTCAACTTCCTTTAGCCCCTTTTGGGTTCGGTATTTTTCTTTTACCCCCACACTGGAAATGAGTTCTCCTGGAAGCAGAATGGCGATATGGGTGGAACCGGCGGCATAAGGGTACTGGTCGGCGGTAATATCAAGACCTTTTTGCCTTGCCTGCTGGATGCGTTCAAGAAGCATGCCTGCGTGAGTTGATCCTATTGGTTCGGCAATTTTAAGGTGTGATACCTGTACAGGTATGCCGGCTTCCATGCCGATGCGTATTGCTTCGTCGAGGGCATTGATGACACCTGGTTTTCCGTTTTTGTCCATGGTGCCTGATTCGTTTCGTATATGTGATGTATATATGCCTCCCTTTCGGGCGATCACCCTGGCAAGAGCTATCAGCTCGGCGGTGTCTGATAGAAGACCGGGGGCGTATTCAAGGCCGGTTGACATCCCGATGGCACCCCTGTCCATGGCATCTTCTACATGATGTATCATCCTGTCCAGCTGTGCGGGGGATAGGGCTGAGGGTTGTGGATCGCCGAAGAGTTCCTGGCGAAGTATGCCATGTGGTACCAGGTGACTGACATTTGTGCCGTATCCAACGCTGTCCACCATGGAAAGCCATCTGTTTGGGTCGGAAAAACCGTATCCACAGTTTCCGGTCACCACGGTAGTAACACCCTGGTAGATGTAATTGTAGTTTCCCTTCCAGCTGGGCATTAACCGTGACATGTGTCGCTGCAGTCCTGAACGTTTGAATGTCAGGTCACAGTGGGTGTGTACATCAACAAAACCCGGTGTTACTGCTTTTCCGGCAGCATTTACTACGCGGGTTGCCGTGCCTTCAACTTTACCAATAGCGGTGATCTTGTTGCCTTTTATACCGATATCAGCAATTGCCGGTTTTTTGGAAGAACCGTTATATACGGTGCCTCCCCTGATTATTGTGTCATATGTTGTTTCTTTTTCTTTACATGAAATAAACAGCGATGGAAGTGTAGCAGTGGTTACAACTGCTGCCCCGGCGGCAGCTGTTCGTAATAATAATTCACGACGTGTATGAAGGGCCGTCTCATTTTTACGCATACATTTCTCCTGTGAATAGGTTCTCAGGAGAATACTACATAAATAAGACAATAAGTCAACAAAATGAATTTATGCTATCTGTTCTTTATGTAATGACGCGATGGGTACGGTGAGTAACGCGGTGGTATTGTTGGACGAAATAATGGTTACCGAGGTGTCAGGATTGAGCCCCAGGTTAGAGAGGAAACTGTCGATCTTAGCGTATCCCAGGCCGAATCCGGAATCACTGGTATCAATGTTATTTATAAAAAATTCGTATTCTTTTCCCTCGTCCCGGTAATGTCTGTATTCATCCCTTTTCTGATGTATACGGTTGAGGTCGTGGGTTAATATGGGGGCCGTGTTTGTTACCTCGATGTAGATGAAATCAGGCTCGTACTGCATTTTAAGGATTATGCGGATATTCTCATCTATCATTTGCTGCCTTATAGCCTGAAATTCTTCAATACCTTCAATTGAGTTCAAATCCTGACTGGAAAGTTTATGTCCATCCCGGTATGCTTTATTCTTTGTAGTGAGAAACTTGTTTTCCTGGTTGAGTATCTCCCGTACTCGTGCGGAAATGTCTTCTTTTTTTCGAATGATATCGGCCAGGGTATCGAACTGGGTTTTGTCTTTCAGAAGGTTATCAAGGTAATCCTCAATTTCCTGGTGGGATTTTTCCTGGTATTGCTGGGTGAACTGACGGTATAGGGCGTCTTTTATGAGAAGGAACTTGTAATTTGCCTTAACTGCATTCTTGATCAATTCATCGGCACAAGCAAAGATGTCGTCCACATATGCACTGAGTCCCGCCTCGGTGAAGATGGTAGCTCCCAGGTTGAAAATTTTATCCCGTGCACGGGTACTGTAGCTTTGAATTATACCGGTTATCTTTTTCTTTTCAGTCATAGTTTAATAGTTCATTTAGCAGGAAATTAGTCATCTTATACAATGTTGCATGGTAATAATGTAGCACATATATGATGTGTAACAAAAAAGAAATCCAATAGAGTGTAAAATGCTACTTGTTCAGGAAATCCATGAATTGCTGCAGTTTTTCAGGGAGGTTCCCTTCTTCATCGGAATATTTCTTAAAACGTCTCTGGTAGCCTGTGACTTCCCGGGTATGTACATTTTTAAACCTGTTGGCTATTTCATTGTAGGCCGGCATGTTTTCAAGGCGCTCCCGTATATCTTTTTTAAAAGGAACCTGTTTGTAGAACATATCACGAACTACGCCGTTGAGCTTCATTATGCCATCCTTCTCATAAAGCAGCCACATCATGTAATCGTCGGCGAACCGGTCCCTGTTGGTTCGTATACTTTTAAATCGCTCGGTTACCTTGTTCTTGGCTTCAAGGGACAGTTTAGGGTTCTTCTTATAGGTGTTGATATAATCAAAATATAATCCCGTTAGACCACCATCGATTGGGTCAGCCCATAGCCCGCCCATAATGGTTCGGTTAAGCTCCCATCTAAAGGTGGCGAATGTATGTGCCAGGCTTTTCTTCAAGTCTCCCATGAAAAATATGGGAACGGTAATGCGTCCCCTTGTTCGGCGGTTGGTTCCCACAAGCTCCTGCCATAACATGGTTTTTGTTCCGAATGAAGGTACCAGTATGAAATCAGGCACAACCTCTTCTTTGATGAGTTCCTTGTTGTCTCCTATCATGGCAGATACTTCACGGTAAAAAACCGAGAAATCAATGTCACGAAGATCATTTATTATGGTTTCAAGGTTTTTCTTGGAAACATAAAAGTTTGTCGGATTTCCTTTCATGGCATAAGAGGTAAGAATTGGAAATGCCGATGCCGTGGAACCATAACAGATTGCCACGGTTTGTGAGACCCGGTGTCCGATCTCAAAAAAGACTTTTCGCAGGTTGGCGTCAAGTGCGGCATCCTTTTCCAGTTCTTTCTTTTTTTTATGCCGCTCCTCTTCACGAAGATGTTGTTCATAAGTAAGACCCATTTCGGTTATGCTGGGGACTTCTTCTTCGTTATATATCCTGGTGAGAAATTCCCGTTCGTAATGAATAGGAATTTCTGTTTTTTCCTGAAGCTTCAGGGACAACTGGTGAAGCTCCTGAAGTTGCTCTTCATCAATAAGATTTTCGTCAAGGAATCCAAAATTAAGCATGAGCTTAACAGGTTGTGGTAACTGTGGTTCAGATTTGGCCCGCACAAATACCTTACCGAAGAGATCCCAGTAAAAACGTGATATATGGCGGCGTATCTTGCGGCCATCGCTTTCGGTGGACATGGGATCTTTCATGTTTCTGAATTCATTTAAGAGTTTAAGAAAGTTTTTCTGAAATTCCTTGTCTACCAGGCTGAATTCAAATATCTGGTGAATGGAGTTGTTATACAAGGCGTTGATATTCGACGGGGCCGCGGATCTGGCTGCTGTTTCTGTTCCCTTCGGGGTACCTGCTGCCGGCTCAGTTTCCTGTTTGCCCTGAAAAAAACCATGAAGTTTCTTAAAACCTGGATACATCTGTGATAATTTTTCACCTGAAATCTCTTCGTAAAATGAATGAACCTTAATGGCAAGTGCCACAAAATTTTTCAGAAATTCATCGCTTAACCTGCCGCTGGCCATCCAGAGATCGTATTTCCCTTCGTCGACAAGGAAGGTTGCCCAGCTTGATTCTGCGCCGAAGAGATAATTGAGTTCTTCGTCGATGGAGTTATGAATGTTTTCAATACGCTCAAGTACTTTCAAAAGGTTGTCAGTTACGCACGTAAAAATGTAAGTGGGAATTGTAGGATCGGAATGTATCATGGCCCCCAGCAGTTTGTTATCCAGGCCGACAAATTTTCTGAGGAAATTACACTGCTTTATATCTATGAGACTCTCCATGGGAAGGCCTGGAAAAGTATATTTTTTCTGTAATATATTGCTGTTGTCTTTTACCAGGAACTTTGAGTCAAACCGGGTGGGGAAATCACCACCATTTTCTTTATAAGTTTCATGCAGGTTCTCAACCCTGGGGGCAACCTTATCGGGTATCTCATCACCAGATAATTCACGGGAAATAAGGGCAATATTGTCATTGATGCGTGACAGGTTTTGAAACAACAGGGTATACTTTCGGGCATCTGCCATGGATAATTCAAGTCGCTTGAATACATGGGAAAGGATTATAATGGCAAATGAAGGATCAGACTGGGATATCTGGCGAAATCCCCCTTCTTTAAGGGGGTACTTTCGCACCAGGCAGTCTTCAAGTGCCCTTATTGATTTATTGTAGGGTTCGGTGAAGAGTATACTGAGCCCTGAAATCAGTGATTTTCCCTTAATAACCCCAACCCGTTTGCTTTTTTGAAGGATTAATCCCTTATCAAGGCCGTCGAATTCTTCGGGAGCTGACAATATCTCCAGGGAACCGCTCATGAGATAGTAAATATACTTCGGTTCTTCTCCCTGAATAATAAGAAGATCGCCCTTTTTCAAGGTTTCCTGATTTGCACCATTGGTCATAACCGGATCCGTATACGTAATTTATTAGTTAATCTATATTATATCGTTTATGGCTAAGCGAGAGTTATTGTAGTGCAATAAATATGCATATTGCAAATATATTTTCTTATTGATCACTGTTTTTTATGCTGTTCAGGTATTCTTCCCATTCAACAGGGAGAAGATATTTCTTTTGCGCGTTACATTCCCTGCATGCAGGAACCAGGTTGATTCGTTCTGAGGTTCCACCCCGGGCAAGTGGTATTACATGATCCATTGTAAGGTCAGTTATATTGAACTGCCGGCCGCAATAATGGCATTTACCGGGTGAAATTTTCTTTCTCCACCATGCTGTATGGCGAAGATCCCTGGCCTTCTTTTTCTCCCGGGCAATGAAGACGTTATCATCGTGGAAATATCCCGGTTCGTGTATATTCTGTTTATTTTTTATTCTTTTTCTGGACATAACTATAATGTAAAAGTGACCGAACTGTTTGTCAATTATTCTACAGCCTTATCAACTGGAAAATGCTTCGCCTTTTTCGGGGTGATAGCCGTTGAGAAATGAACGGCTGTCCATGGATTTTTTTGTTTCAGGCTGAAGCTGGAATATCTCAAGTGATCCACTGCCGGTTTGCGCAATAAGCCGCTTTCCGGGAAATTTATGAATAGATCCGGGAGTGGATCCTTCTGGTAATGTGTCTTCAACCGGCATTGTGCGCCATATTTTTATCTTTTTATCACGAAAGATTGTCCACGCTACAGGTCTCGGGTTTAATCCTCTCACCAGGTTATGGATTTCCATTGATGTATTGTTCCAATCTATCCCTGCGGTTTCGGTATCAATCTTACCGCAATAGGTTGCCCGTGAATGGTCTTGTGGTTCAGGTGTAATAGTGTTATCCTGAAGCCCGGCAATTGTTTTTAACAGCATAGCTGCACCCTTCGGCAATACCAGGTCATAGAGTTCACCCGCTGTCATATCGATGGGTATATCTATACTGTTCTGCAGAAGAATTTCCCCGGCATCCAGTTCTTCGTTGATTCGCTGTACCGTGATCCCTGTTTGCTTTTCACCATTGATAATTGCCCACTGTATGGGGGCTGCCCCCCTGTAAAGAGGAAGCAAAGATGGATGCAGGTTTATGGTGCCATACCGGGGCATGTCAAATAGCAGCCTGGGAATGATTTTCCCGTATGCCACTACTATAAAAAGATCACATTCAAATTCCTTCATTTGCTCATGCAGTGACGGATCTTTCAATGATTGAGGCTGAAGGACGGGTATGTCATATTTTAGAGAAAGATCTTTTACCGGTGAAGGGGTCAGTTTTCGGCCCCTTCCTGCGGGCTTGTCCGGTGATGTGACCACACATGATACGGTATATTCTTTCAGTATCTCATCAAGGCAATACGCTGCGATCTGTGGTGTGCCAAAGAAGCCTGTTCTCATGAAGCTTTTCTGTTCATCTTTTTGATCTTCTTCAACGTGGAAGTGAGTTCTTTGCGCTTGTAATCTTCCAGGTGATCAATGAAAAGTATACCGTTCAGATGGTCCAGTTCATGCTGTACTACCCGTGCAAGCAGTCCGTCTGTCTGAAATTCGATTTCTTCGCCACCAGGTGCAAGGGCTTTAACTTCTACTGCAGACGGACGTATCACGTTCTCTGATATGCCAGGCAATGAAAGACAGCCCTCCTCGTAAGGATCGGTATCATCGGAAAATGATGTAATAACCGGGTTGATAAGGGCAAGCGCGGGCCCCTCGTACATCCTTATGTCTATGGTAACTACCTGTAAAGGAAGGTCCACCTGCGGGGCGGCCAGACCGATTCCGCTTTCCTTGTTCATGATATTGAACATGGAATCTATCAGGTCAATTGTTTCCTGCGTTATATCGCTGACCTGGTCAGCTTTTTTTCTCAGGGTTTCATTCCCGTAATATACTAGTTTTCTCATGGCTAATTCCTTGATAATTATTTACCAGGTACAATATAATAATATACCAATACATTGAAAGTTTTTCAAATTTGAAGGTACCTTTTAAAGAATTCCGCCTGCCGCAGATAGAGTCAAGGAAATTTTCTTCGTTAATGATTCACCGCAGAGGATTCAGTAAAAAATGTATTGACATTGAAGTGGGACGGGCAATGAAATATATACTTTGTAATTGTTGATCACCGCGTTGTTGTCATTCCCTGCTGTGTATATGTTTGATTGTATTCCGGAATGTGGTGTGATATCATGTAGTATAACATTTGCAGTACACAGAATTGACATGTAAGGAGAATATCGTTGAAACTGAAGGGTGCGCAGATAATTATTGAATCACTTCACAAGGAAGGCGTTGAAGTTATGTTCGGGTATCCCGGAGGCGTAGTTATACCCATTTTCCATTATCTCTTTGACGCGCCTTTCAGGTTTATTCTATCCCGGCACGAGCAGGGTGCAGTGCACGCGGCGGATGGGTACGCAAGGGCTACCGGTAAACCCGGTGTTGTTATCGCCACCTCAGGTCCCGGTGCCACAAACCTGGTAACCGGTATTGCCACCGCGAACATGGATTCAATTCCCCTGGTTGTCTTTACAGGGCAGGTGTCAACAGAAACCATTGGTAATGATGCGTTTCAGGAAGCCGACGTAACCGGTATCACAAGACCAATAACAAAGCATAATTACCTGGTTAATGACGTAAAAGATCTGCCCAGGGTGATAAAAGAAGCCTTTCATATTGCCACAACCGGAAGGCCCGGGCCGGTGCTGATCGATGTTCCGGTGAACATATCCAACGCAGAGACTGAATTTGAATATCCTGACAGGGTTAATCTCCGAAGCTATAAGCCGGTATATGAAGGTCATGCAGGCCAGGTAAAAAAGGCCTGTAAGCTTATCGAACAGGCAAAACGACCGGTGGTATACGCCGGTGGCGGGGTGGTAATATCAAACGCCTTTGAAGAACTTCGTGAATTTATAAATAAAACCGGCATACCCATTACCACCACGTTGCTTGGACTGGGCATATATCCTGAGACAGATCCACTTTCTCTTGAAATGCTTGGCATGCACGGAACTTATTATGCCAATCATGCCGTGCATGAGTCAGATTTGCTCATCGCTATCGGTGCCCGGTTTGATGACAGGGTAACGGGGAAAATTACCGAGTTCATACCCGATGCGAAGGTAATTCACATTGATATAGATCCGGCTTCGGTAAGCAAAAGTGTACAGGTAGATGTTCCCATAGTTGGTAACGCGAAGAATGTGTTAAAGGAAATGAACAAGATCGTGACCGCACCACGTATTGATGAATGGGTTTCTCACCTGGATAAAATGAAAAAAGAGAATCCTCTTACCTACGTGGACAGTGACGCTAGTATTAAGCCTCAATACGTGGTTGAAAAGTTATATGAGCTTACAAAAGGTGATGCAATTATCTGTACCGAGGTTGGCCAGAACCAGATGTGGGCCGCACAGTTTTACAAGTACACCAATCCCAGAACTTTTATCTCTTCGGGTGGACTGGGCACCATGGGTTTCGGGTTTCCCGCGGCAATCGGGGCACAGCTTGGACGGCCTGACAAGCGTGTAATCGACATCGCCGGGGACGGTTCGATACAGATGAACATACAGGAAATGATCGTGGCAGTTCAGCACCGGCTGCCTGTTATTATAGCCATACTCAATAACGGTTTTCTGGGGATGGTGCGTCAATGGCAGCAGTTATTTTATGATAAGCGGTATTCGCATACATGTATTAACTGTCAGCCCGATTTCGTAAAACTGGCCGAGGCCTATGGGGCGGTGGGTATACGGATTGATAAAAAAGATGATGTGATTCCCGCAATAGAGAAAGCCCTCAGTATAACGGACACCCCCATACTGCTGGACTTTCATGTTGACAGGGAAGAGAATGTATACCCGATGGTTCCCGCGGGTAAGTCGGTTAAAGAAATAATAATGAGGGAGTTGGCATGAGTCAGCATGTAATATCCATACAGGTTGAAAACAAGTTTGGTGTTTTGGCCCGTGTTGCGGGCTTATTCTCTGCCAGGGGGTATAATATTGATTCTCTGGCGGTTAGTGAAACAGAGATTGAGGACGTATCTGTGATGACCGTGGTGGTGAGGGGTGATGACAGGATTATAGAACAGGTAAAAAAACAGTTGAACAAGCTGGTTGATATTATAAAGGTAACCGATCACTCACAGGTGAATTCAGTACAGAGAGAAGTGGTGCTTGCGAAAGTGCAGGCCACCCCGCAGAAAAGAGCCGAAGTATACCAGCTTGCTGAAATATTCAAGGCCGAAATTGTAGATATATCACTCAAAACCATGACCATCGAAGTAGTGGGAGAACCAGAAAGGGTGGAGAATTTTATTGAATTGCTGCGTCCCTACAGGATAAAGGAACTGATTCGAACTGGTCGTGTTTCAATGATAAAGGAATAGTGACTACTCAGCTATGACAAAATATTGATCATTTGCTTTATAATGAAAAAGAATTGGAGCATCTCCCCCCGCCGAAGGCGGGGGGGAGATGCTGTATAATTATTTATTTTAGAATAATTATGATGATTCAGCATGACATCTGAGTAATTACAAGGAATAATCATATTCAAATAACAATAAAAGTATAAGGGGTAGTATTATGGCAAAAATGTACTATGATAATGATGCTGATCTCAGTGTTCTCAATAACAGGAAGATCGCGGTTATAGGATACGGAAGCCAGGGACATTCGCAGGCACAGAATTTGAGGGACAGTGGCTTGAATGTACTGGTGTCAGAGCTTCCGGGAACGGAGAACTATAAACTGGCAGAATCACATAACTTCAAACCGGTGAGCGCCCGCGAGGCAGCCGAAGAAGCTGATATCATACAGATACTGGCACAGGACCATGTGCAGGCAAAGCTTTATGAAAATGAAGTAAAACCTTTCATGAAATCCGGGAAGACACTGGTGTTCTCTCACGGGTTTAACATCCATTTCGGACAGATCGTACCTCCCGAGGACGTGGACGTGGTGATGGTGGCACCGAAGGGCCCCGGCCACCTGGTACGAAGCGAATACGAGAAGGGTGGAGGTGTTCCATGCCTGGTGGCTGTTGAGAATGACGCATCGGGACATGCACTTGCAACCGCACTGGCCTATGCCAAGGGAATTGGCGCCACAAGGGGAGGCGTTATAGAAACTACTTTTCAGGAAGAGACTGAAACAGACCTGTTTGGTGAGCAGTGTGTATTATGCGGTGGAGCTTCTGAGCTGGTGAAAGCAGGTTATGATACACTTGTTGATGCGGGATACCAGCCGGAGATCGCTTACTTCGAATGTCTTCACGAATTAAAGCTTATTGTTGACCTTCTTTACCAGGGCGGCATCAATTACATGCGGTATTCGGTATCAGATACAGCTGAATACGGGGATTACAAGATCGGCAAAAGGATAATTACCGATGAGACCCGTAAAGAGATGAAGAAGGTACTCTCAGAGATCCAGAGTGGTACATTCGCAAGGGATTGGATCCTTGAGAACCAGGCAGGACGTCCAGAGTTCCTGGCTGTTAAAAGAAAAGAACGTGAACATTCAGTTGAGCAGGTTGGACTTGAACTGCGAAGAATGATGAAATGGATTAACGCAAAAGAAGTATAAGATATACCTTCATTAGTGCTATGAGTAAAACCGGCAGGCTGTTCGTCTGCCGGTTTTGTTATGTAAAAATTTGCAACCATACGTTTTCACTCCTGTCATGATACGTATACATACTAAACCCGATCTGAATAAACAGTGAGATTTGGCAATTATCTTGACATATCGGAAACAAACAACTTGAGAGGAGTGAGTCATGAAACGTAAAGTATTACTGGTATATCCGGAAATTCCCATTACCTACTGGAGTTTTAAGTATTCTCTTGAATTTATAGGTAAAAAAACTATATTTCCTCCCCTTGGTCTTCTTACTGTTGCCGCTATGCTGCCAGAACAATGGGAACTGAAACTTGTTGATCTGAATGCTGAAGCACTTGATCCCGCTGACGTGGCTGACGCGGACATGGTTTTTCTTTCGGCCATGATGATACAGCAGGAATCCTTCAGGGAGGTTGTATCTCTTTGCAGGGAACATGGTACCACGGTTGTTGCCGGTGGACCCTATGCCACATCCTCACATCATGAGATAGAGGGGGTTGATCATTTCATACTTAATGAAGCAGAGGTAACATTACCCCGGTTCCTTGATGACCTTGAAAAAGACAAAGCCGTGCATATATACGAGGATGAAACCAGGCCTGATATCACGAAAGCACCTGTTCCCCGTTTTGACCTGATTGACCCGGATGTATATTCAAGCATGCCCCTTCAGTTTTCAAGGGGGTGCCCGTTTAATTGTGAGTTTTGTGATATTATTGAACTTTTCGGCAGGGTGCCCAGAACGAAAGATCCGGACCAGTTTGTGAAACAGCTGGATACACTGGTTTCGGTGGGAGATGTCAGGTCTGTTTTTATCGTTGATGATAATCTTATTGGTAACAAGAAACGTGTAAAAGATTTGCTCAGGGCAATTGTAGAGTGGCAGAAGGACAATAACTACCCTGTTTCTTTTCAGGCAGAGGCAAGTATTAACCTGGCCGATGATGAAGAGCTTCTTGACCTCATGGAGGAAGCTGCCTTTGACATGGTATTCGTGGGTATAGAAACTCCTGATGAGGAAACGTTGAAATCAACTCAGAAACTTCAGAATATCAGGGGAAACATGCTTGAAAATGTTGAGAAGATACAAAGACGGGGAATTGAAGTTACTGCAGGATTTATCGTGGGCTTTGATTCCGACCCGGAGGATATATTTGATTTGCAGATTGACTGGATCCAGAGATCGGGCATAATACAGGCAATGGTAGGCCTTCTTGACGCCCTTCCCAATACGCAGCTTTATAGAAGGCTTCAAAAAGAAGGAAGGCTGCTGGGAGATTCTTCAGGGAATAACACCCACGATCTTGATCTGAACTTCATACCGAAGATGCCTGTGTCGAAGGTGATTCCGGGATACCTGAGGGTGTTATCAGAAATATATGACCCTAAAAATTATTTCGAGCGGGCATTCGAGTTGTATAAAAGATTGCCCGGTAATAAAAAAGTATATCGCCCTTTTACGAAAAGAGAGGCCAGGGCATTGTTTCTTTCATTTTACAGGCAGACCTTCTCTAGATATGGTCATCATTACCTGCGGTTTTTGTGGAAATCATTGCGTTATGATGCCCGTCTTTTTTCTGAAGCCGTGGCGATGGCTATTAAGGGATATCATCTCTTCAAGATTACCGGTATGTTACTGGAAGAAGATGTTAATATGTACATAGAGAACGCCGAAAAAGCAGCCCCTGGAAGCTGGTCAAGACGGGGTGCCGGCGCGCCTGGAAGCAAAAAAAAGGTGGCGCTGCAGGGGATGAAAGCATAACATGTATACAAAAGTATGTTGGCTCTTCATTATGATAGTGGAAAGGAGATAAAACGTATGGAATCTGTACCATCAGCAGCAGCACAAATACTAATATCCATTATACCAATAGTCGGAATCGTGATGGGCAGTGTGGTTATCTTTTTTTTCCTTTTCTGGAACCACAGGGAAAAGATGCTGATGATTGAAAAGGGCATGGAGAAAAAAAACACGCTATTTGACGTGGAATCATTCAGCCTTCTGGCCGGGCTTCTGCTCTTTGGTGTTGGCATAAGCATCACCACGCTTTTTGCCATAAAGGAGGGTGCCAGTTATAATTTGCTGGGTGGAGTGATACCCCTTTCAATCGGTTTGAGCCTCATCCTATATTTTATTATTACAAGGGTACAAAAAAGAAATAATGACCGTCGAGCAGGTAACGGATGAACAGGTTGTTACACGGGTATTGCGAGGCGACAGTGAGAGTTTCAGGATTATTGTGGATCGGTATCAGCAGCATGTATACAATATCGGGATGAGATTCTTCCACAGGGAGGATGATGCCTATGATTTTGTACAGGAAGTGTTTTTAAAAGTGTTTAATAATCTTGGAACATACAGGCAGAAGGGTAAATTCAGAAGCTGGTTGCTGAAGCTGGCATATAATCATGGTATAAACATGATAAAATCCAGCAGGACGGAGCCGGAATTCGATGAATTTATGAAACCCTCGGATGCACCAACACCTGAGCGTCAGCATATTAAGGGTGAGATTGAAGGTCTCCTGTCAAGGGAGATGGAAAATCTCCCTGTAAAATACCGTGTGTGTCTTGACCTGTTTTTTTTCGCGGGGATGTCATTCAATGACATCAGCAATATTACGGATTTACCCGTGAATACGATAAAATCCCATGTTTTTCGGGCAAAGCGGCAACTCAGGGACGCGTTGCGGGGGACCATGGCGGAGGAGTATTATGAAATGTAACAAAATAATGGAGAGATATTGCAGTCTTGACACTGGCGAGAATGTACCGCTGGGTGTGCGTTTACATCTTCTCAGATGCCCCCGTTGCAGCAGGGAAGCACAGTTACTTGACCAGGAACTATTACGTATAAAAGGTGAATTCCCATTTGAGATGGAACATGATGCAAGTGACGCGATAATGCGTCATGTATACCTGTCATCCGTTCGTTACAGCAGACATGTATCTTCTTTTAAATGGTTGATTACGGGGGGAATTCTTTTCGCGGGCATGTTGCTGTTGCCTTTCAGCCAGTCTCTTTCCTGGTTAAATGATTTCTATGGTGGGAGGCTGCTGTTTCCCCTTCATCTTATAATGGGATTCTTGATCTCGATATATGCCGTTATTATGGTGGGCTCGAATCTTGAAGAATTAAAAACATATGTAGATGACAAACTGGAAAAATACCTCTAGTGTGACTCTGCCCAGTTTTTCCCCCAGCCCATATCCACGACAATGGGAACATCAAGTTTCAATGCGTGTTCCATTGCATCTTTTACCATCGATTCCATGATGTCCTTTTCTTCAACCGGTACTTCAAAGACAAGTTCATCATGTACCTGCATAATAAGGGCCGATGCCAGCTTCTGTTTCTTGATCTGTTCATGAATTCTGATCATGGCAATCTTGATCATGTCAGCCGAAGTGCCCTGTATGGGTGTATTTATGGCGATACGCTCGGCACCCTCTCTTCTGAACTGGATTTCTGCATTGATATCCGGTACCGGTCTTTTCCTTCCCAGCAGGGTTTGTACAAAACCTGTTTCCCTGGCAAAAGCTATGGTGTCGTCGATATATTTTTTGAAGCCTGGATATGTCTCAAAGTAAATCTTAATAAATTCACGTGCCTCTTCCATGCTGATGTCTGCCTGTTGGGAAAGACCATAGGGGGATACCCCGTATATGGTGGCGAAGTTGATGATTTTTGCCTGCCGCCGCATCTCCGGCTGAACGCTGTCAATTGGGGTGTTATATACAGAGGCGGCTGTCTTGCTGTGTATATCAATTCCCTCCCTGAAAGCCGAAAGCATGGTTTCATCACCGGATAGATGTGCGGCAAGACGTAACTCGATCTGTGAATAATCCGCTGAAAGCATCACGCATCCCTTAGCGGGAACAAATCCCTGCCGTATCTTTTTGCCCAGTATATCCCGTATGGGTATGTTTTGCAGGTTGGGATCTGATGATGACAACCTGCCGGTTGCGGTGGCAGCCTGGTTAAAAGAGGTATGGATGCGTCCTGTTGACTGGTTGACAAGTTTGGGCAGCGTGTCGATATAGGTGCTTTTGAGTTTGCTCAGTGTTCGGTAGGTGATAAGGTGCTCGATGATATCATGTTCTTTTCTGAGGGCTTCAAGTACCTGTATGTCTGTTGAGAAGCCCGTCTTGGTTTTTTTTACCGGTTTAAGGGCTAGTTTCTCAAAAAGTATTCGGGCCAACTCACGGGTGGAATTTATGTTGAATATTTCTTCGGAAAGCTTAAATATATTATCTTTCACTTCTTCAAGCATTTCCTCGTTTTCCTGTCGTATTATGGTGAAGTGCGTGTGGTCAATTTTTACGCCGTGCATTTCAACCCGGGCAAGTACCATAACCAGCGGCATCTCCACCTCGTAGAACAGTGATTCAAGGTTTTCTTCCTTCAATTTATTTTCCAGGATGTGGTACAGCCTGAGGGTTATGTCGGCATCCTCAATAGCGTAGTCGGCGATATCCTCAAGTGAGACATCCGCCAGGGATGCCGCTTTTTTCCCTGCTCCTGCCAGAAGCTGCTTGTAGGTGGTAGTAGTATAGCCAAGGTAGTCCATGGCAAGGTCGTCAAGATTGTGTCGCCTTTCGGCAGGATTAAGAAGGTAGGATGCGATCATGGTATCAAAGTGGATGCCGGCCATGGTTATACCTTCACCGGCAAGCACGATTATATCGTATTTTATATTCTGCCCGATTTTACCTATCCCGGGGTTTTCAAGAACGGGCTTCAGCTTTTCGATGATTTCGTGTTTTGCCAGTAGATCATCCTCAAAAAGTGTACCGGTGGGAACGGGTATGTACCACCCTTTCCCAGGTTCTATGGAAATGGATATTCCAAGGAGGTCAGCTTCTACAGGACGTTTTGATGTTGTTTCGGTGTCCACCGATATGATGGATGCCTTCTGGATCTCCGTAACGACATCTTCAAGTTGTTTTGAATTTCGAACCAGGATGTATTCACGGTCTTTTTTTTTATCAGCGGTTTCTGTATTCTCTTCACCGCTTTGAAGGGTGTCGGCGATGGTGTTCATTTCAAGATTGTTAAAATATTCACGTGCCTCGGCTGTTTTGATGTCGGGTGTTTCTGCCTTTTCAATGTCAAGGGGTACATCAATACCTGTTCGAATGGAGACAAGATCTTTGCTGAGATATGCCATGTCCCTGTTGTCAGCAAGGTTGTCCCGCATTTTACCTTTAATATTGTCAAGATTTTCATATATAGCATCAATGGAGTCATATTCCTGTATGAGTTTCTGTGCTGTTTTGGCACCAACACCCCGAACACCGGGGATATTATCCGATGAGTCACCCACCAGGGCCATGTAATCGATCACCTGCCCGGGGGTGATCCCAAGTTTTTCGGTTACGGCTTCTTCGTCATACATCTGGAAATCGCTGATGCCTTTCTTACCGGCATATATCTTTACCCTGTCATTCACAAGCTGGTAGGCGTCCTTGTCTCCGGTTACAAGGATGACCTCGTATCCCGAGCCGGCATATTTCTGTGCCATTGAACCCATTACGTCATCCGCCTCGTAATTATCCACTATAACCTGCGGTATGCGCAGTACGGACAGCATGTGCTTTATCTCTTCTATCTGTGACCGGAGGTCATCGGGCATCTTTTCACGTTGTGCCTTGTATTCAGGATAGATGTCAAACCTGAATGTCTTTTTTGGGGGATCGAAGGCAACAACCAGGTAATCGGGATGCTGGTCTTCCATGAGTTTCAGGAGCATCCTGGCAAAGCCGTAGATGGCAGATACATTTTGACCGCTGCTGTTGGTGAGTGGATTGTTGATAAAAGCGAAATACGCGCGGTAGCAGAGGGCGTGTCCATCTATAACGAAAATACGCTTGTTCAAGGGTATACTCCTGTGTCATGAGTTGGATTCTACTGTAGTAGTTATCAACGGTTGTTGTTTTTGGCAAGGATTAATTATTCCTGCAGGTGAATCGTGTAAGGGGCTGATAGACTTGTTTCAGTGTATAATGGCGTTTCCGTAGTCGGAGTTCCTGGTATTGATGAGCAGGTTTCCCGCTATTCCGGGAACTTTCTGCTTTTCTGCGGATATTATGGTGGCGATGCTGAAGGTGAGGGCATGATCATTGACCAGTACAAATCCATACTTCTCAAGCATCCCCTTAATAGAAGGGGGATTGATAAATGTGGCTATGGTTCTTGAGAGATACCTGTATGCCTTGTGCTGCCCGGAAATAATTCCCCCGATAAGGGGCAGGGCTATTCTCAGGTATATGTTGTAAAAGAACCGTACTATTTTATGTCTTGGCCTGGTCAGTTCCAGTATGCTGAATTTCCCTTCCGGTTTGAGCACACGTTTTGCTTCCTGGATGAAGTTTTCAAGATCGGGAATATTTCGTATGCCGAAGGATATGGTTACCGCGTCGAAGGTGTCGGTTTTAAAAGGAAGATGGGCGGCGTCGGCGGCTATGGCCTCGGTAATGGCCTGGTTGCGTATGCCTGTTTTCAGCATGTTCATTGAAAAATCAAGGGATGTCACTTTACCGCCATGTTCGCCTATGGCCTTTGAAAGATCGCCGGTTCCGCAGCAGATATCAAGTACCTTCTTACCATTTACGTCCCCCAGCATTGTGATCAGTTTTTTTCGCCAGCGTATATCAATACCCATTGAGAGTACCCTGTTGATGAAATCGTAAGTGGGTACAATCGAATCGAACATTCCCTGTATAAACTTTTTCCTGGGAAGTGATTCGTTACCGTTTACCTGATAATACCCAAGTGAATTCAATGGTAGCTCCTTATAACCCGGTAAAGTGAATCGCGCTGAACCGGTGTTCTGCCGGCGTTTTTGATGATCTGCACCATCTGTTGAAGGCTGGTTTCTGTCTGAATCCCGGTGGCTTTTACCACCACCTCTTCGGTCAGAATACCACCCATGTCATTGGCCCCCATGGTGAGGGCAACCTGGGCCAGATCAAGACCCTCGGTTAGCCATCCTGCCTGAATATACTGTATGTTGTCGAGAAAAATTCTGGCGATTGCAACAATTTTCAGGTAGTCCATACCCGTTGCAGGTATCACCTCTTCCATGCGGGTGCCGTGGGGTGAAAAAGACCAGGGGATAAAGGCCTTCAGAATACCGGTCTCATCCTGCGTCTGGCGGATCACGGCAAGGTGTTGTATGCGTTCCTGGTGGGTTTCACCCATGCCGTATGTCATGGTGGCGGTTGAATGCATGCCGTTTCGCTGTAAGGCTGTCATCACCTCCTGCCACTGGGCTGTTGTCATCTTGTTGGGGCTTACCTTTTTGCGGATGCGGTCTACAAGGAGGTCAGAAGCCCCCGGCATGGAATCAAGACCCGCTTCTTTCAATGCAGATATTACCTGGTGGAATGTCATATGGGCGTTTTCAGCCATGCTGACAACTTCGGCTGGTGAGAATGAATGCAGGTATATTTCTGGATAATGCTCTTTTATGGTTCGCAATAGATTCGTGTAGGTGTCAAGGGTATAGTGGGGGTGCAGGCCTCCCTGCAGCATAACCTGGGTGCCACCGGCGGCAACCAGCTCTTTGACTTTTCGCAGTATCTCATCGATGGTCATTTCGTATGCTGCAACTATTCCACCCCTTGCATGATAGGCACAGAACAGGCAGCCTGCCTGGCAGATATTGGTATAGTTGATGATGCGGTCAAGGACAAACCCCACTTCTGGCCCGGGTGTCATCAGTTTTCGGCGATAATCGGCCGCCCTGCCCAGTTCAAGCAGGTTCCAGTCAAAGAGGGTAACCGCTTCGTCAGGGGTGAGCCGCTGGTTACGGTAAATTTTTTGTGCCAGTTCATTCATGCGATAGTCCGGTAGTTGTCTTTGATATGTTCATACTGTAAGTATAGCACGTAATTTATCAGGGAAATTACAAAGGTGAGTGATGATGTCCGGTGTTGCCATTTTCCTCTATGGATAGAGGTTATGCTTCTGGCTAAAACCGAAAGACAATTATTAATACGTTGGAAGTTTTATTGATACCATTACCTTTTCCTCAGGTTCCCTGTTGTATTCTGAATAATCTTTTATGTTGGTGATCTTGATGTTTCCATTATGTGCCTTGATTATCTTGTCAGCCATGGTGAGTCCAAGGCCGTAGTCAACGCTGTCGTATCCTTCCTTGACTGTCCTGGTCATTCTGAAAAATGGTTCAAAGACAATGTTCTCATATCCAAGGGGGATTCCAAGACGGTTATGTTCATCGGGGGCAGGTTTATTCAGTACGGAGATAATCATCAGGTTTTCTTCCGCCTCTACCAGGATGTATACAGGGGTTGCAGGTTCGGAAAATTTGCACGCGTTTATGATCAATTCTTTCAAAGCCTTCGTGAAATATTCCCTGTTGATCTTGATGACTTTTTTCTTGTACGAACCCTGCGGGTCGGATATCACGATACGATTGTTCTGAATGGGAGCGTAATCTTCCATTGAAGAAACAGTAGTACTCAGAAATTGAAACAGGTTATCATAGCTGATCTCTTCAAGAGGAATGTTGTTTGTGGTAAGTTTATCAAGGTCAGAGAATGTCTGGATAACCTTGTTGGATATTTCAACATTATCCTTGATCATGTCCATGAGTTCGGCATCAACCACGTAGTGATTATCCTGTTTTTCTGCTGTTGAAGAGAGAAGTTGCAAAAGTGTTAAAAGAGCACCAAAACCCGCACCCTGATTAAAAGCGGTATGAAGAGAATGGAAAAGGGACTTGTCAAGGTTGTGGACGTCCCTGTTGAGCATGCTTTCACTCCAGTGATACCATTCCAGCTCGTTTTCAAGCCTGATTACCTTTTCACGTTCAATGGATTTCTGCATTCTTCTTAATTCAGCTGCTTCCATAGCTCTCTTAATTTTTATGGAGAGTTCACTTACATCTATTGGTTTTACAATAAAATCATAAACACCGCTTTTCATTATATCAATAATCAGTGAAACTTCTGTGTGAACTGTTTGAACAATGATCACTGGTGGTATTTCATATTCTGTGAGCCTGGCAATGAGTTCTTCTCCTCCCATTACGGGCATTTCAATATCAGTAATAACAACGGGGAAGGGTATCTCGTTAAATTTTTTGAGGGCTTCTTCCCCGTTCGCAGTGGTTATTGACTTGAATCCCGCGATGTGGACTGCTTTTTCAAGTAATTTTGCCGAAGTAACTTCATCTTCTACGATGAGTATGGTTTTCTCCATAATAATACCTTTATCATTCAGGGTAATTTGATGAGCAATAGTATCATGAAAGTTGTTCTTGTCAAATAGCATTTCTTTTCCAGGAGTAATCCAGGTGGTGATGTATATCGCGGGTATTATTCACAGGGCTTACGCATGTGTGATGACTGTTACCCCCGATGTTAAGAGTGAATTCCAGGACATCATAGTATATGTTACTATCATGTATATGTTCAAATAAAGATGAAATATATTTTTAATAAATTTGTAACATGTAAGACAGTTGTGATATGATTCTCATAAAATTATAGGAGCTTCTTTTTAACTGTTATGATGGATACGAAAACCATACTTCTTGTTGATGATGAAATCATCACTGCACTGGATAGATCAATGATGCTGGAGGCAAACGGGTACAGCGTGGTATCGTCACACGATGGTGCAGATGCGATAAAGCAGGTAAGGGGTAATCCTCAAATTGACCTTGTACTAATGGATATTGATCTTGGCAGTGGAATGGATGGTACCGAGGCTTCGCAAAGGATTCTTGAGAACAGGGATATTCCAATAATATTTCTTACCTCGCATACCGGTAAAGATATTGTGGAAAAAGTCAGGAAGATAACCCGTTATGGATATGTTCTGAAACATTCAGGTGATTACGTGTTGCTTTCATCAATTGAAATGGCATTTCAATTATACGAAGCCTTCGAGCGTATCAAGGAAGAGGAGGAGCGGTATAGTAACGTATTTTATGCCACAACCAATATTTTGCTGGTTTTCGATCTGGATGGAAACATAATTGATTTAAACAGGGCAGCGGAGGAACATTACGGGTATTCGAGTGACGAACTGATACACAGGGATGGCAGGATATTGGTGCACCCCGATCACCTGGACCTTTTTGAAGATTTTGTACGCACTGCTTCAACAGGTGATTCTTTCTATACTGAGAGTATTGGTGTAAGGAAAGATGGTACCCTTTTTTATATAGAGGTTCGTGGGTCAAGTGTATTATTCAAGGGTAGTACGCATTTACTTGCGGTTATAACCGATATTACCGAGCGGGTGCATACCCAGCAGCAACTCCGTGAACAGGAAGAATTTCAGCGTATTCTGCTGAATAACCTTACAGTTGGTGTTGCCGTGATAGATCCGGCAACTTTGAGGATTGAGAATATAAATATAAAGACACAGAATATGATAGGTCTTGATGCTGAGCAGATAATAGGAAAAGAATGCACAAACTACCTGTGTCCTGGCATGAGCAGTAATTGTCCGGTGGCCAGTGGTAACAGTCACATTGAAAACGAGGAAAGGGAGCTGTTAACCGCGGATGGTAGTATTATACCCGTGTTGAAGTCGGTAAAAAAGGTTACTATAAACGGGCAGGAAAAATACCTTGAAGTATTCATGGATATTTCAAGTCAGAAGAAGGCTGAAGAAATCCAGAGGACCCGTTTGCGATACGAGGCCGGACTATCAGCATGTTCCCATGCATTGCTGGTGAATAAAGAAAACGCACTGGATGAAGCCCTGGGGCATCTTCTTGATGCAACCGAAACAAGCAGGATATACATTTTTGAGAATTTTAATGAACCGGCAACTGGTCTTTCAATGCGTCAAACACATGAAGTGTGCGCGACCGGGGTGAAGTCCGAGTTCGACAATGAACTTTTGCAGCATATTCCATATGAAGATGGATTTGCGAGATGGAAAGAAATATTGTCTTCAGGAAGGGCAGTTGAAGGGCTGGTAAGAGATTTTCCTGAATCTGAGAAGGCTGTGCTTGGGCCGCAGGGGATTGTGTCAATACTTGCTTTACCAATACAGGTGAAAGGTTCATGGTTGGGGTTTGTCGGCTTTGATGATACATGGAATGAGCGTGAATGGCATGATGAAGATGTCAGGCTGCTGGCAACCGCGGCGCAGCTGATCGGGTATTACCTGGAAAAAAGGATGTCCGAGGAATTCCAGGTCTCCCTACTGGAGGAAATACGCAGTAAGAACCAGGAACTGGCACATGCAAATGAAGCGAAAAGTCAATTTCTTGCCAACATGAGTCATGAGATTAGAACACCACTGAACGGTATAATCGGTATGAGCGGATTGCTGCTGGATACTGATCTCAATACCGAGCAGAGACATTACATCGAAGTTGTGCGTAACAGTGGCGACGCACTGTTACTCCTGATAAATGATATCCTTGATTTTTCCAAGATCGAAGCCGGGAAAATGGACCTGGACATTATGGACTTCAACCTCAGGGCGGTTCTCGAAGATTGCATGGATATGCTTGCCCTGCGGGCTTATGAGAAGAACCTGGAATTTAACTGTTACATACCCCCTGATGTTCCGGATCTCCTGCGTGGAGATCCCGGCCGACTGAGACAGGTCTTGATCAACCTGGTGGGGAATGCTATTAAGTTTACTCATCGTGGAGAAGTAATGGTTATGGTCGAACCGGTGTGTGATGAAGAAGAACGCACATGTCTGCGGTTTAGCGTACGTGATACAGGTATTGGTATTCCAGAAAACAGGCAGGATAGACTTTTTAACGCGTTTATACAGGGGGATGGTAGTGCCGCAAGAAAATTTGGGGGAACAGGCCTTGGCCTGGCTATATCAAAAGAGCTGGTAAATATGATGGATGGAGAGATCGGGTTTTCAAGTGAAGAAGGAAAAGGTTCGACATTCTGGTTTACGGTAGAATTAGCCAACCAGGTTAAAAATGAAAACATGGTATACCGGCAAAGCAATGAAAAATTTGAACCTGAAGGAATACGTGTTCTTACGATTGATGATAATAGCGTAAACAGGCTTGTCATTAGTGATATGCTGGATGCCATTGGTGTACGACATGATGAGGTTGCAAGTGCCGCTGAAGCGTTTGAATCAATTAAATCTGCCGTGTCGCAAAAAGATCCTTACATGGTAGGATTTTGTGATATGGATATGCCCGACATGAATGGTGAAGAGCTTGGTAAACTTATCAGGGAACAAGATAAGTCAAAATCGATGAGACTGGTAATGCTTACATCACTGGGTAAACGTGGTGATGTAAAGCGACTGGAAAATATTGGATTTTCAGGTTATCTTACCAAGCCGGTAAAAAGAAATCTCCTTGAAGATTGCATAATCTCGGTTATGAGAGAAGATGCTGCCGGGAAACAAACCAACAGTAATAAAATTGTAACAAGACACCTCATAAACGAGGAAAGAAGAAAAGATATACGGGTGTTGCTTGCCGAGGACAATGTCTTTAACCAGCAGGTCGTACAGGGCATTCTGGGGAAGCTTGGATACTGTGTTGACGTAGTGGCAAATGGGAATGAGGCAATAAAGGCACTTGAAAATATTTCTTATTCGATTGTTCTAATGGATGTGCAAATGCCGGATATGGATGGATATGAAGCAACAAGTATTATCAGGTCACCAGGCTCGGGTGTGAGAAATCATGATGTTCCAATTATCGCCTTAACGGCCCATGCCATGCAGGGAGACCGGGAAAAATGTCTTGAATCCGGGATGGATGATTATATCCCCAAGCCTGTTACGAAAGAAGATATAGCTGGAATACTGATGCGATGGCTACCCGACGATAATGTAAAGGATAGTAATGGTATGGTTTCTTATCATGATGATACACGGGAGATAAATGTATCAAAACAGGATCAGGAAGTAGAAACCGCCATTTTCAACAGGGAAGCATTTTACAGGAGAGTTTCCAATGATGCTGATCTTGTTGTCGAGCTTGTACATTCATTTCGTAAGACAATGCCGGAACAGATTGCGAAGCTCCAATATTTCATGAAAGAGGAAGATGCCATCGCATCGTCAAAACAGGCGCATTCAATTAAAGGGGCTGCTTTTAATATGGGTGGTGAGGTACTTGGTGAGTTAGCCCGTAAAATGGAAATATTGGGCAAGAATGAAAACCTGGATGAAATGAAGTCACTTTTACCGGAAATTATCAAACAGTATGAATTGCTTGAGAAAGAGTTGTTGAAAACTCAAGAATGAATTATAGGATCAGTTAATTATGATTGGCATTAGAGAAATTATTATATGAAAAAACTGTTGCTGGTTGAAGATGAAGCCATAATCGCCATGGATCAGTCTGCCATGCTTGAACGAAACGGCTATCACGTGGTGGTGGCTCATGATGGGGAGAGTGCGGTTGACATGATCCGGGAAGACCCCGGTATTGATCTTGTCCTCATGGATATCAACCTGGAACCCGGCATGGATGGCCCCGATGTGGCTAAGGAAATACTGATGATACGTGATATCCCCATAGTATTCCTTACATCCCACTCAAGCAGTGACATGGTTGCGAAGGTGCGTGAGATCACCAGGTATGGATATGTCATCAAGAATTCGGGAGATTTTGTCCTCTTGTCATCCATCGAGATGGCGTTTCAGCTTTTTGATGCCCATAAAAAAATTGCAGAAAGTGAAGAGCGTTTTCGAAGTTACGTGGAGAACGCAAGTGATATCATCTATACGTTATCTGACGAGGGAATCTTCTTATACTTGTCCCCTAACTGTGAAGATTTTGTGGGCTATCACCCGTCAGATGTAATAAATAATCCGTTTACCCGTTATATTCATCCTGATGATGTGGAAAGGTGTGTGACATCTCTTTCAGAAGTGAAAAAAGCGGGTGAATCAGTGAAAAGTCTTTCATACAGGGTGCGTCACAGGGACGGCAGCTGGAGAATTCATTCATCGAGGGTGTCATTGATAAATAACCCGTTGGACGGGGCTGTATACGTGGGAATCGCCCGGGATATTACTGATCGTGTGGATATGGAAAACCAGCTGCGGCGTGCCCAGGAAGTGGCACACATGGGAAGCTGGGAATTTGATCTGAACATGGGTATTGTGCATGCATCAGAAGAGGCCCGGAGAATATACGGGTTGGGACACAGGGAATGGACTATCAGTGAAGTTAAAAATATTCCACTTCCCGAATATCGGGAGATGCTGGACATCAGCATGAGTGACCTTATCGAGGGAAAGAAAAACTATGATGTGCAGTTCAAGATACAAAGACCGGGTGATAATGACATACGTGACATTCATTCTATGGCGGAATACGACCCCGGGAAGAATATAGTTACCGGTATCATTCAGGATATCACCGAGAGAAAAAAAATAGAGGATTCACTCAGGGAGAGTGAAGAGTTGTACCGGCTGCTTGCTGAAACGGATCCTGATATTATCTGCACACATGACCTATCCGGTAATTTACTCTACATGAACCGGGCGGCAGCTGCGTTGACAGGGTACCAGGTGGATGAAACAAACAGTGTAAATCTCAGTCAGTTCATTCCAGATGACCAGGTTGCAGGTCTGATGGATCGAATGGAGAAGCGGTTGGAACAATATCATGGTGTGCATAATTATGAAACAGAGATCATCAACGCAAACGGGGAACGTGTGCCGGTTGATATAAATTCAGTAGCGATAATGAAAGACGACGTGGTTGATTCGATATTGATCGTGGCCAGGGATATCAGTCATCGAAAGCATATCGAAGAGGAGCTTGAAAGAAGCAGGGAAGAGTACAGGGTGCTCTATGACAGCATCACCGATGCCATACTGGTTGCTGATACTGACAGGCGAATTATAAGCTGTAACCAGTCATTTGTAGATATTTTTGGTTATTCTGCCGAAGAGATTGTGGGGCAGAAAACAGCTTTCCTGTATGCGGATGAACGGCAATTCGAGGAATTGGGAAAAATGATCCGGGAGAGACAGGATACGCAGGGGATCGTATATACTATTGATTATCGAAAGAAAAACGGCGATGTGTTTCCCGGTGAAACCGTGATATATATGCTCAAGGACAGGGATGGTGCTGCCATCGGATTTATAGGAATGAGTCGGGATGTTACCGACCGGGTTGAAGCTGAAGCAAAGATAAAAAATCTCCTGGAGGAGAAAGAGCTTTTTCTGAAGGAGGTTCACCATCGTATTAAAAACAACATGACTACTATTTCCTCCCTGCTGGCACTGCAGGCCGATACATTTGATGATCAGAGGGCGGCTGATGCCCTGCTGGATGCCCGTGGCAGACTGCAGGGGATGCTGCATATTTATGATAAGTTGTACCGGTCAAGTGATTATACTTCAATCAACGTGCGGCAATACTTTGACGATCTATTCGCTGATATATCACTGTATACCGCGCGTGAATCGGGTCACCGAATTGTGGTAGAGGTGGAGGACATTTCCCTTGATTCGAACTTCATGGTGCCACTTGGGATTATCGTTAATGAACTTGTACACAATGCCTTCAAATATGCCTATCCCGGCAGGGAGGATGGTGATGTTCGTGTTACTCTTGAAGACTCAGGCTCTACACACATTCAACTTACAGTCAGTGATGATGGTGTGGGTGTGCCTGCTGAGCTTGATATACATGATCCCGCTACTTTCGGACTGAACCTGGTGAATATTCTGACCCGGCAGATGGGTGGGGAAGTGGCACTATTACGTGATAATGGAACCACCTTCTCAATTATTTTTCCCTGTTGAAATACGCCGGAGAATTAACCGGGTACTTGACTTTTCTCCATTTTTGATGAATACTTATATAAATATCCACCGTTGTAATAACCTGATCGTTATCAACCGATATTATCAATTGCAGGAGGAGAGAGATGAAAAAATATATTCTGGCACCTGTTATTATTTTTTTTATGATGATTATTATGCTGTGTTGCGGGAAAAGTAATGGATTTAAGGTGACACAGGAATGGGCAACAGATACGGTGCTTGATGTGCCCGAGTCTGTTAAATACAATGCCATAAAAAACGAGATTTACGTTTCAAATATTAATGGAAAACCACTGGAGAAGAACGGGAAGGGGTATATCGCAAAACTGGCCCTTGATGGTAAGATCGTGGAAAAAAAATGGATTACAGGATTTCACGCTCCAAAGGGAATGGGCATCATTGATGATACCCTTTACGTAACAGATATTGACAGGGTGCACAAAATTGATATCGATAAAGGGAAAGTTGTGAAAACCTATAATGCCCCGAAGGCAGAATTTTTAAATGATATTGATATTGATGCGTCTGGTACAATATATATTTCGGATATGAATACAGCGGATATTTATGTTCTGCAAGATGATACGCTTTCTGTATGGTTGAAATTGGGGTATCAAAGTCCTAATGGCCTGTATCTTTCAAACGGAAGATTGCTTGTGGGGACGTCAAGCGGCATCGTGGCAGTTAATACAAGAACAAAAAAAGTTACCCCCCTTGAGCCTCATGACAGGAGTATAGACGGTCTCAAGCCCCTCGGAAAGAACAGCTATATCGTGAGTGACTGGGATGGAAAGGTTGAGATAATCGGGAAAAACCCCCAGGTTCTTGTTGACAAGTCTGACGAAAAAGTAAATGCGGCGGATTTTGAATTTATTTCAGGTATGAAACTGCTGCTTGTTCCCACTTTTTTTGATAATCGGGTTGTTGCGTACCTGCTGAAAGAATAGATAGTATTATTTCAAGTGAAAGGATGAATATATGAGACTGTTCGCAGTTTGTGTACTGGTGTGTACATGTTTGCAGGTTATGCCTGCTGCTGTATTTGCCGAGAAAGAGTCAACAAAACATATTACCAGGGGAATAACCCTGTATAACAGTGAAAACTATCTACAGGCAGGGGTTGAATTCAACAAAGGACTTGCGGCCATTACCGACACGGACAGCAGGCTTGAGACTATCAAGCTTTTAAACATGATGACCACAATGTTTACATCCGCCGAAGAAATAGTTCTCTACAGGAAATGGCAGTTAGCGATAAAGGACGGTGATTACGATGATGCCATTGAACATGCCGAGAAAGCACTGGAACTGAATCCAAGGAACGTACTTTTCTACTATAACCTGGCATATGCCTGGATGAAGGAGGGAGATAACCAGAAGGCCATTCACTACCTTGAGGAAGGGCGGAAGATATATCCCGCGTATTACCCCATCATGGTAAGGCTTATGATACTGTACCATGTTACCGGTCAGCATGAGGGCACGCGGGAGATGCTCTATGACTATGCCTTTTTTCTCGGCCTTCAGGAAAGGGCCGAACAATAGGCTATTTTTTTGACTTAAATCCCCGCGGGTTCTTTTCCATTTCGCTTCTGAACTCATCCATTTTTTTCTTCAGGTTTTCAGCCACCTCCGGATGGGTGTTGATCACGTTATATGATTCACCGGGATCTCTTCCAATATCATACAGTAACGGCCACCTGTCCCCCATCTGTTCGGCTCCAAGTGAGTTGGGGATTGATGCAGCGTCAAGGGGTATGGGCCACACGTAACGGTTCATTTTGTCGAAATACTTCCACCTGCCCGACCTTATCCCTTCAAGGCGGTCATAATGGAAGAAATAAAGGGCGTCATGGGGCGATCGTGTACTTTTCCCGGTAAGCTGCCTGCTGATATTTTTTCCGTCTACTATCCTGTCTTTAGGTAATCCTACTCCCGCCAGGGAGAGCAGGGTGGGGTAGAGATCAATGTTCATTACAACCGCTGGATTCTCTTTTCCTCTTGGGATGCGTCCCGGCCATTTGGCGATAAAGGGAACCCTGAAACCTCCCTCGTAGCTTTGCCCTTTTCGTCCCCGAAGATTGCCTGCGCTGCCCTCGTACCAGGGGCCGTTGTCACTGGTGAATATAACCAGGGTGTTTTTCTCCAACCCGTTCTTTTTCAGGCATTTCATCACCTCTCCAACGCTCCAGTCGATCTCTTCAACCACGTCACCAAATTTACCTGCCTTTGACTTTTTCTCAAATCCCTTCGAAGGGTGCAGCGGCTGATGGGGGAAGGTATGAGCCATGTACAGGAAAAATGGTTCATCAGAAGACCTTTCTATGAATTTCACCGCTTCGCGGGTGTACATGGCGGTGAGTTTTTCCTGTTTTTCCCCAAGGCCCAGGTTAGGGTCAATTTCTGTCTTGTTACGGTACAGGGGAAAGGGGAGCATGTCATTGCTGTAAGGTACCCCGAAATAATAATCAAAACCGTGATTCAGGGGACTGTATTTGGGGTCAGTGCTGTAGTCACCAAGATGCCATTTTCCCATCATACCTGTGCGATACCCGGCTATTTTTAAACCCTCTGCCAGGGTTATCTCGGCAGCGTCAATACCCCGACCCACGTAGTCTTCACGTATGTCCATCACCCCGAGGTTTTTCAGCCAGCCGCCGAAATTGCGGGCCATTCTTCTGCCAAGGGGTTCGTCTTCGGGATAGGTGTTGCCGATGATCCCTGTTCGTATGGGATACCTGCCGGTAAGAAGTCCCGCCCGCGACGGGGCGCATACGGCGTTACATGCGTGATACTCGGTAAAACGTGTTCCCTCTCTGGCAAGCCTGTCAATATTTGGTGTGCGGATAACGGTATTGCCGAAACAGCCCACATCACCGTAGCCCAGGTCGTCGCAGTAGATGAGCACCACGTTGGGCCGTGGTGCACGTTTGTTTATTACTTCAAGGGGATGTTTTTCAGCACCTTCGGGGTAATCACCGATGAGTTCTGTTATATCGTTAACCTTGAGCAGATTATAAAACCCGGCCCCCACCAGTGCTGCCGCCCCGACACCGGCTCCAATACCGATAGTCCTTCGTAAAAATCTACGCCGTGAAATATTCTCTTCACCCATTGGTTTTCCCCCACCTGTTTTTTCGTTATATATGAAGGGGATTATATACACGTGAATTGTTGTATGTCAATTTTAAAATGATTACCACAGAGGCGCAGAGGGCGCAGAGAGTTGGTTCAATATATGTTCGTCCATCTCTTTATTTCAGGTGATGAATGGTTGTTAGGTTATTATTGATATATAGTCATTGCAGGCAGTCGATACGTAAATCAGACCCATAAGACATATATATATTCTTTGACTGAAAAAGTGGGCAGATTGAACTGTAATAATTCTCAACTAAAACCTAAACAAAGAAATCATCTCTCTGTGCCCTCTGCGCCTCTGTGGTAAATCCGTTAGACGTCAACTGATATATATTTAAGGTTTTTTACTTTTGGAAGCAGGTCCATTTCGCCGGCTATGAAGAGGTAGAAGGCCAGGGCGTTTTTTAGTTCTTCGGTGAAGTTGAATTTCAGAAGTGAATAGTAGGTATCCACGTCGTAGGTGATCTCGGGGTAGAGGTTTTGCGCCTTTTGTATCAGGGTTTTTCGGTCTGTCCTGAGGCATTCCAGTGACCTGTAGTATGAGCTCACCACTTGCTTTATCTCATTGTGATACCTGTCAATTCGTGATTCGCGCAGGGCGAACACGGCAAATACAACGGGGAATCCTGATTTGCGCAGCCACAGGTCTCCCAGGTCGTAGATGTAGGGGACCGGTTCTTTCGAGGGCAGCATGGCATCATTGCCGATAACCAGGGCGGCATCCACGTCTTCAAGGGTGGGGTTAGGGCTGGTTGGCAGGTATATGGGATTGATGCCGTAATAGTTTTTCAGGAGCACCTTCAACAGTATCTCTGATGTGCGGGATGCCGATGAGAGGCCCAGGCGTTTTCCCCCGAGGTCTTCGATGGGATACCTGCTTTTTAATACCACCGACCGAACGTACCCGATGGAACTGAGACAGAAATCCGGGAGCAGCACCACGTCGTCTTCCATGTCGGCGTAGGCAGCTGCGGATATGGGGCTCATGGTGAGGGTGCCATCGGCAAGCATGCTGTTAAGGCCGCTTGGGATGTCGGGCATCACCTGTATCCCTTCAAGGGGTTGTTTCTCGAACATGTGATAATAGAATGGATAGCAGTTCATGTAGTTGATGTACCCGAGTTCCATCAGCTTTTCTCCCGTCTGACGGGGGTATAGGCAGCTGTAGTGCGCACAGGCATCATGCCGGCATTTTCGATGAGTCTTAACAGGTGGTCTTCAGAACCGTAATCAGCTGTTCGGGCACCGGCAGCATGTACCACCTTCTCGTAATGATAGGTTGCACCAATGTCGTCCACCCCGAAGTTCAAGAGCACCTGGGCCATCTTCTCGCCCAGGTACATCCACAGGGCCTTCAGATGAGGCACGTTGTGAAGAAATATCCTGCTGGTGGTATATATTCGTATAATATCGTACCCGGTTAAAGAACGGTTTTTGGCGTGTATCCCGGTGTTCTCCTCGTGAAAGGGGAGGGGGACAAAAGTCTTAAAGCCACCGGTTTTTTCCTGGGTGTTCCTGATCTGTGAAAGATGATCAACGATGTGATGGCTGGTTTCCAGGTGGTTAAAGAGCATTGTGGCGTTGGTCTTCAGTCCCAGCGAATGTGCCATCTCCATCACCTCGAGCCAGCGGTTTCCTGGTATCTTTTTCGGGGCGATTTTGCTGCGCACCGTGGGCTCGAATATCTCGGCACCGCCGCCGGGGAGTGCCCCCAGTCCGGCATCTATAAGCCTTGTGAAAACCTCTTCAAGTGGTATGTTGTTGAGCCGGGCAAAATAATCGTATTCAACTGCCGTAAAGGCCACGATGTGCAGGTTGGGATCTGCCTGCTTTATGGTACGCAGCATCTCTTCGAAATAGTCAATCTTCAACTCGGGGTTGAGCCCCCCCACGATGTGTACCTCGTCGATGCCCATGGCAACCGCCGCGGACACTTTCTCCTTCACCTGGTCGATGCTCATCACGTAGGCATTCTGTGCGCCGGCGTCACATGAGAAAGCGCAGAGTGGACATCTCAGTTCACAGACGTTGGTGTAGTTCAGGTTCATGTTTACGCCGTAAAAGACACGTGAGCCGTGCAGCTTTTCCCGCATGTAATTGGCGATAGTGCCCAGGTCAAGTATACTGGCAGTTTCCAGCATGTACAGGGCGTCACCGGTGCTTACCGGTTCACCTGCCTCAACTTTTTCCGCCACCTGGCGAAGTTGTGTGTCCTCGATCATATCCCGCATTATGTAATCAGTCCTGTCCCCACGGTTGGAAATACGTGTGGGGTATATCCAGTGTATGTAGTATTTTTCCAATAATAAAGTTTATTATATCATCTACGGTTTCGGGAAACGAATAAAAGGCCGGCACCGGTGGGACAAGTATGGCGCCGGCAAGCAGCACCGCCCGCATGTTTTCAACGTGAATAAGGCTTAAGGGGGTTTCGCGGGGGACAAGCACGCACTTCCTGCGTTCCTTCAGGGCAACATCGCATGCCCGGTGCAGAAGGCTGTCGGCGTACCCGTGGGCCACCGACGCAAGGCTTTTCATGGAACAGGGAACGATCACTACCGCCTCAACGTTTCCGGTACCGCTTGCCGGTGGTGCGCTGTACTGGCTGTTATGGTATTCTTTCAGGCCTGACAGGTCACCCGCGATACCGCGTTCTTTCAGCAGGGATGCTATGCTCTTTTCGGCTGCGGCGCTCTTTCCCATCTCGTGGGCGATCACCTCCCACCCGGCATCGGTTACCACCGCAGCAACTTCACGCCCTGCCTCAAGGAGTGATTCGATAAGCCTTATGCCAAGAATGACACCGCTGGCCCCTGTTATGCCTACTACTATCATATGTTTATTGTATCACAATTGATTTTCATGTCAGAAATAACGGTGGTTTATTTTTACCTCAATATCTCGGCTTCGCTCGATAACCCCTGCAAAGGGCGCAGAGTTCGCAAAGGGCTGAATGTTAGTGTATGTACTTTTCATGTTTTCACAGTGTTCGCTCATAATGAAGTCCCTCTTTATTAAAGGGGGACTGCGCAGCGCGCGGGGGGATTCGTTAAGCTGGTGGCGTAACATGGATCGTTGGTGAAAGATGCAGGTTCCATTTTGTGCAGTAAAATCCCCCTTACCCCCTTTGCGTCTTTTTCCTCTCCTTTGCCCCTCTGCGTTGATCCTTGTAGAACTGAAAAAATATTATATCCACAGCACATCAATGAAAGTCCCCAGAAACAGCACCGGTGATATGAACATGTTCACCCTGAAAAACTCACGTACTGAGGCGGACAGATCGTCGTTACGTGCAAGGCGCTGCTGGTGAAAGAAAATGAGCATGACGCAGCCTGCTGCAACCCAGTAGGCAATGCCCCTTGTGGTGAGTATTCCCGCGGTGACCAGTGCTGCCGATGCCATCACGTATGCACCTGCCGAGAAAAGCAGGGCGCCCCTTTCACCAAACTTTGCCGGTATGGAATAAAGTCCCGCTTCACTGTCGAAATCTTTGTCCTGCAGGGCGTAGACTATATCAAGGCCCCCGATCCAGGTCATGATGGCAAAGCCAAGCACGAATGGTACGAAGTGGAACTCACCCGTCACCGCCAGGTATCCGCCGATGGGGGCGGCGGCCTCAACGA
>CAZVRB010000020.1:33440-40549 GCA_964629365.1 uncultured Leptospiraceae bacterium | reverse complement strand
CAGGTAAGGGGCCATATCTTCGCAAGAACAGAAAGCCACCACGCAGCACGCCTTGCCATATCATCACCTCTTCGTATATTTGTTGGATGATAGTCCAACTTAAGGTGATGTCAATTCTTTTTTATTTACCACAGAGGCACAGAGAAACAGAGGGGGATATGGTTACCTGGTTGCATAACATGATACCCAAAAGGTTTAACGGTTAACCATAATGCTGCAACTCACCATAAAAACAAACATTAAAAATCCTTTCTCTGTGTCTCCGTGCCTCTGTGGTGGTCCTTTTTAAAGCCCCATTTTGGATCGTGGTAAAAAGATCTTCTGCAAACCGAATGGATCTTCGAATTCCTGTTCGGGTTTAAAATCAAGGCTTCTCTTTCCCCTGTCGTTCAGGTACTTTGACAGGTTAAGGGGCTGGTTTTCAGGCACGTTGATGTTTTTCGCTGCCAGTCCCTGCCTGAGAAGGGCCTCTGCCCTTGCGGCAAAGTTTACCGCGTCGCCAAGTATACGACCTGCCTCCGTTGGATTGTGAAACCCAACGGAATTCTCTGCTCCAATGAACACGACACGGTAAAAGGCTTCCTGGTAGAAATCCTTTGCCTTGTTGTAAAGGCTGCTGCTGATTTTTATGCCCTGCTTTTCGTTTTTATGCACCTGCTCAAATATTTTCGCGGTTACCGCGGTCTGGTAGCCGGCTCTCAGCAGAAGTGACACTGTTCTGTCCTGTATTGCTTTCACCTGTTCACGCAGCCTGTCCTTCGACTGTGGATGGCACTTGGCACAAGCATGCAAGTCGTCTTTCAGCGGGCTCATCACGTTATGGTCAGATATTTTTGAACCCCCTACCACCTTGTAAGGCATGTGACAGTCGGCACAGGCAAGTCCGGCATTGAAATGCTCACTCTGACGGGTAAAGAATTCCAGCTCGGGATGGCGTATATAGGCAAGCTTGAAGCCGGTGACACCCTGTGTCCACTCCTTGATATTCTTTTTATTCTTTATGTATGCAACGATGTTCTCAATTGAAATATTTCCCCATGAACTGCCCACCCATGGATGCTCTATACCCACGGACTTCATATTTGCGTCCTTCTGGATATTATAGGTTACATGGCACTGGGCACATACCAGCATACGCATTTCCTGGCGGGTAAATTCCTTTCGTCCGATACGCTCAAGCCCCTCGGTGAAGACTTTCCTGTTGGTTCGCAGGCTCATGTCCTCGTTACTGTGGCAGTCATAGCATGTTGAACCCAGATCACGATGCTCTTCTGGTATTTTGGCTATGGCCTTTTCCCATTCCATGTGAAGAAATTCCTTTCCATGCTTTTCGGCCAGGTCATCCATGTAGGGGCTCTTACAGTTGAGGCATACACCACCCGCCCCAACCCTTGAGGGGTCTATCTCGTCCTGGTCGATACGCATGTACCAGTGACCCCGGGGTTCATTGTATTCAATACCAAAACCCCATCCATTGAAGAGAAGTGCCATAAAGGGATACTCGCTGAGCTTGTCATAGATAACCCTGTCGGTATCCCATCCTTTTTTATAAAAACTCTTACCCGCGGGTCTTGGATCTTTTGTCTTTTTCCATGATTCATACTCAAGGGGATACACCTTCGCCCATTCCTCCGGTCCATAGGCATCATCGGGTATCTCGATCACCTGTACCATCTCGGGCCTGTCAGGCGCGCACCCGTCACTTATTACGAAAATAAATATGATAACAAGAATTACGGCAAGTGAAATGTATGCGATCTTCTTTTTATCAAGTTCCATCCTTTTGCCCCTCCTGGTTTTATATTTTAGCGTGAATGAATCATGGTGTGATAATTATCCCGATGACAGTCCCAGCAGTGCATGGCATCTACATTTATTCGTGAAACCATTTCTTCATGGCATCTTACGCAATTATCCTGCACTGTCTTCACACCATGTCCGGATGTCTGAATAGTTTCAGGTACCATTCCTGTATAAAAGTAAAGCAGGTCTTTCATTCCATCAAGACCCTTCCAGAGGTAATAGTTGAAGAAGTTGTTATGAGGGAGATGACATTCAACACAGCTTACCTGTTTATGTGAACCGGAATAGAACCAGTCTTCATACTGCGATTCCATCACGTGGCAGCTGGCGCAATACTGCGGGGTGGAAGTGGCCCGCATTAACCCGGGCACAGCAACAGCAATGATGACCGCAAGCAGAAGTATGGCAGCACCGTACATGACTTTCCTGTTCCTGTACATTTGTGTCATCCCTTGCTCCTTGTGAATTCAGGTTTTATCTAGTGAGAATGTCCAGCAGCCTGTCAGCCACACTGTGCATATATTGTATTTCTTTTACTCCCTTCATGATGGCATTTTCATTCATCACCCACTTACTGCCATCAAGTTCATCCCGGCAATTCTCTAACAGGTCCCGCACACTTTCTTCTGTTGATTCACAATGAAACTGCAGCCCCAGAACACGATCATTGTTATAAGAAAACGCCTGGTTGTAACATGCCGCGCTTTTTGCAAGCGGAACAGCACCGTCAGGAATATCAAAAGTTTCTCCATGCCAGTGAAAAACGGTACATTGCCGGGGAAGTATCTGGCCGAATAACGAATCAACAGCCTCTTCCCGTTGCGTGATCTCAAACCAGCCGATCTCCTTTTGCAAGCCAGGGTATACAGGGGCGCCAAGCACGTCCGCCAGCATCTGTGCACCAAGGCATATCCCCAGTACGGGTATATCAGATTTAATACAATTATACACGAACTCCTTTTCCAGTGCAAGCCATGGAAATGTATTTTCTTCATTCACGCTCATGGGCCCTCCCATGATGACAAGAAAGTCAATGTCTGCTGCATGCGGGAATCTTTCATTTTTGTATACGGCTGCCTGGCTGAGTTGATAATTATTTTTCTTTGCCCAGTCAGCAATATAGCCGGGCCCCTCGAAAGGTACATGTGTAAGGCAATGCAATATTTTTCGGGTCATTATTTTTCCTTGATCATTATCAGCATCATCTTGAAGGGTTCAACTGCCTGAAGGCTGTAAGGCAAAAAGAGTTACCGTTCCGCTATCTTTTTGCTGAAGAGTTCTTCTTTTTCGGGTATATCACTCATGGCACTCTCCTTTTCAATTCATATCATGAAATATATTTCCAAATTAATTTCAGTTTTCCTTTTTTGATCAACCGCGTACCGGAATAGCGCATCACCTTTCGAATTTGATTCCTGTATCTGGGCGCGTAACAGTGTGTTTCACATTTTTTACATGAGGGTTTGGGATCATATGGGCAGACGATTCTTTTGCTGGCAGCGTGCAGAAGTAGTTTTTTACATTCAGCACAAAGGTGTATATGCAGTGAATTCACATATTCTCCGAGAGCTCCCCCAGCACCTACTTCATAGTTTCCCGCTTCGGGATGGGTATCAGCGCAATAAATACTGATGAATTCAGCCAGCACCTCTATATCACCCGCCGTTGACCCCATTTCAGACAACCTCCCTGTTCCTGTGATGGGCGCACCCTATTGACAGCTCACTGTCCTTCAGATACCGGTCGGTCAAAAGGCAGTGATGAGTGCCGTTCTCACCTTGAACAAAATTTTCGCAGGTTATACACATTCGGGCAACATTTATCACCCCTTCCCTGTACAATGACTGGATCAGTTCCAGTAGGACGGTGATGAACTGTTCTTTTCTATCCACTGGAAACTTTTGTATATGAGAAACCAGCACGTCCTGCCAGCCGTGAATGCGTTTTTCAGTCTGTATACCCTTTCTTGTAAGGGACACCACGTGGGAGCGCTTATCATCAGCTTCACGTATCTTTTTCACGTATCCCTTGTCTTCGAGGGAGTTGAGAGCATCGCTCACCGTTGCCTTGGTAAGGTCAAACTCCCTGGCCATCTGGCTTACCTTGCAATACTGCGGGGGATATTTTCGAAGGTATATCAGGAATTGTATCTGTATGGGACTAAGTTTTTCCTTCTTGGTAATATCCCATAGAAGAAGGCGCTGAACCTGCATCAGTTTCTCCAGGGCTGAAGCTATGTTCTCGTCAATGACACTGTGATTACTCATGTGAAATACCTTACCCGTTAGTTATTCGTATTGTACGAATTGCCAACGATTTATTCAATAATAATATACAAATAATTTCAAAAAAGGGGGCATGATCTTCTCCATCATGCCCCCCGAAGTGTTGCTATTCTTTCCAGTGAATGCATTCTACCGGACACATGTCCATTACTTCCTGGATCTTATCCTCGCTTGCTCCCTTTGGATTATGCACATGGCTCAAATCGTTTTCATCATACTCGAATACCTCGGGAAGTTCATCCATGCAAACTCCGCAACTGGTGCACTCTTCCTGGTCTACGTATACTACTTTTGCCATTTCAGGTCTCCTCCTTATGTATGTACTTTCCTTATGAATCAATTGATGTTCATTTTACCTTTTATCCTCTGCCAGATCAAGCATTTCATTAATATCTGCCCCGGGTGTAGTGGTGGGCTTTATGTCAAACTTCTCCACAAGCACATTCAACACGCCCGGGGATACGAATGCCGGCAATGTTGGCCCCAGGCGGATTCCTTTCACACCGAGGGACAACAGGGCAAGCAACACGGTTACCGCCTTCTGTTCATACCACGCGATATCGTAGGCGATGGGAAGCTGGTTGATATCATCCAGGCCGAATGCATCTTTAAGGGCAAGGGCGATTTTCACCAGCGAATACGAATCATTGCACTGCCCGGCATCCAGCACTCTTGGTATGCCCCCGATATCACCCAGTTGCAGTTTATTGTACCTGTACTTGGCACATCCCGCGGTAAGTATAACCGTATCGCCCGGAAGACCTTCGGCCACGTCCTCAAAATAATTTCGCGAGGGCATTCTGCCGTCACAGCCTGCCATCACCACAAATTTACGAATGCTGCCGTTTTTTACCGCTTCTATTACCGTATCTGCCATGGATATTACCGCATTATGGGCAAACCCCGCCGGGATCTGGCCTTCTTCAAGCTGCTCTGGTGCATCACACCCGGCTGCCATTTCAACAATCCGTGAAAAGTCTTTTGGCTTGCCTGCTTCCCTGTCGGGAATATGCTGCACGTTCTCAAATCCCACCAGCCCTGTTGTGAACAACCTGTCACGGTAGGTATCTTTTGGCGGCACCAGGCAGTTGGTGGTCATCAATATGGGTCCATTGAAACTGGCAAACTCCTTACCCTGCAGGTACCATGAACCGCCGTAATTACCCGCGAAGTGCTCATACTTCTTGAAAGCGGGATAGGATTGGGCCGGTAACATTTCACCGTGTGTATAGACGTCCACACCCTTACCACTGGTTTGCTCAAGCAGTTCTTCAAGGTCTTTCAGGTCATGACCGCTTATAAGAATTCCCGGGTTGTTTCGCACACCAAGTTCAACCCGGGTGGGTTCTGGATGACCATAGGCGCCTGTATTGGCCTGGTCAAGCAGGGCCATTGTGCTTACTGCCGTTGAACCGCATTCCATTACCAGGTCCAGCAGCATATCAGCACCGGCATTTTTGTCAGTGGTTGCTGCCAGTGCCTTTTTAGTAAACATGAAAACTTCATTGTTCTTATTACCAAGCACGCTTGCGTGATCCGCGTAGGCGGCAATACCCTTCAACCCGTAGAGCAACAGCTCTTTCAGTGAACGAATATCTTCGTCTTCATCCCTCAAAACAGTGCTTCCCTCTGACTGAAGATCCATCTGTTCAGCATCAGACTCAGATGGATAGGGATCAGGCAGACGCATGTCCAGCCTGTCAACATATTCCGCGCCATGTGATTCTATAAGAGTTTTTCTGAGTGCATCTCTTTTTTTACGGGTATCACGTATATATTCCCTTATTCTTGACGCATCGAAGTTAACGTTTGTTACCGTAACAAACAATCCCTTGATGATATGTACGTCCACCTCTTCTTCAGCTAACGCATCATCACTGAATTCCAGCGCGAACACGGCCAGTGTACGCAACGAATCAACGAGTAAATCCTGCAGGTTTGAAACCTGGTCAGTTTTTCCACATACTCCCTTTCGTGTGCAGCCGTTATTTCCAGCTGTCTCCTGGCATTGAAAACAAAACATTAAAAGCCTCCTGGGTTTATATTAAAATATTAATTATTTAAGCCGGTTTCTCTTCCCCGTTAATCCCAACCGTGATGGAATGAAGGGGTATATCTTTTCCTGATCTGTGCAATGCCTCCTGCACAACCCTCAGTGTGCCCATGCAGCATGGCACTTCCATTGTAAGTACCGTCACCGAGTGCACCGTGTTCCCGGTGAATATTTCGGTTAGCTTATCCACGTACTGCTCAAGACCGCTGTCCAGCTTGGGACAGAACATGGCCACTGACTTACCCTTCAGGTACCTGTCATGAAAATCACCCGAGGCGAATGGAACGCAATCCGCGGCCACAAGCAGGTGGCAGTCAGTAAAGTAGGGGGCAGCCGGATTCAACAGCTTTAGCTGTACCGGCCACTGCCTGAGACGGGATTCGGCGGAAACAGTGGCTTTTGTGCCGGTTTGGGTGCTTTTGCCTGCGGTGCCGGGCTGTATAACCCGTGCCGCGCTTCCCGGGCATCCTCCCCCCTGCGGCTGCATTACCCTGAGGGAAGGCTTTCTGCCCTGTTCTATGGTAATCCCCTGCTCTTCCATGTATCTTTTTGCCACAAGAAGCAGTTCTTTCTCACCGTGTTCTTCCAGGTGGTCAAGGTGCAGCCTTAAAGCCTCTTCTCCCTGCGCCGCGATATTTTTCATAACCGAGTATTCATCATAGGGAAGTGACTCCCTTTCTTCAACGTGTATGGCATCCCGGGGACAGTCTCCAATACAGGCCCCCAGTCCATCGCAATAATCTTCGCGCACAAGCTTTGCCTTGCCATCTATAACCTGCAATGCCCCCTCCGGGCACCCAGTTACACAAAGCCCGCAGCCGTCACATTTCTCTTCGTCTATTCGTATAATTGATCGTTTCATTGCCGTCCTCCACATATAGTTAGTATTCCTAACATGTTAACCATGATACCGCAAACCCGGCCCGTGTCAAGATTTTTTGTTAGCATTCCTAACTTTTATTACGTGA